>CAZUSC010000030.1:0-3283 GCA_964622915.1 uncultured Candidatus Saccharibacteria bacterium
GCTGCTGGTATCAATCATAGCCGAGCGCAGCACACCAGATAGGCGCGCCAAAGGCACTTGCCGCCCGCTGTTATCTAGCCGCCAAAAGACGAACTCGCTGCCGCTTTGCACGGCATAGATTAGCTTGTCCTCACCTTGCCACTGCAAAAACGGGATGTTGCCTTTGACGTCTAGAACCCTTGGCGACTGTCCATCGTTTACTACTACCAGTTTGTCTTGCCTGCCCTCGCTTTGCACAAAGGCCAATATAGCTGCATCCGAGCTTAAATCCATTACGCCGTGGTCAATTACGGAGCGCAGACTATCAAGCGGCAAATTTTTAAAGCGCGCTTGCACTTGCGGCGGCTGAACGTTTACAGATATAAACTCCAGTTTTTCGTCAGCCCCCTTCCCGCTGTCCGCTAAAAACCAAAGAGCGGTCCCAAATCTATTCCAACGAGCGCGGGTGACAATATCGGGCGCTACTAGTTTTTCTGCTAGCACTCTTGTGCCATTATTGGCGGCGTCGTAAACCCATAATTCAGTTAATCCTTTATCACTTTGTCGGTTATCCAACCAGTAAGCCAGCTGGCTGCCGTCCGGGCTTATAATGCTACTGCGCGGTGTGACCAAAGAAGTGGTGGAAATAATACTTTGCTCTTCCCCTGTTTTTCCGTTCCGGCGTCTTAACTCGACATCTTTTTCATCATCTAGCGCGTCCGGCGCGCCGTAGTAATACCAAGAATCGCCGTCAAATAACGGGTAATCAGCCACAGAGACGGGTGCGCGCTGGACAGTGCAGTCTTGCTCACACAACAGCACTCTTTTATCAGCTGGGTCCCCTCCCGCCTGGACAATTATCATATTAAGATCCGGCACTGTTGCCGCTGGCTGAAACGGGGTTTGGTTAGTTTGTTCGCCGGCTACTTGCGGCCGGATAGTTGTTAAAAAAAACAATGCCGCTAAACCGGCCAGACCTAGCAATAACAATATTGTCAGCCATAACCAAATACGCATGTTTTGATTTTACCCCAGTACCAGACTTCTTGTACGAGGCTTGGCGCAGTGAGCGAAGAAACCGAGGTTATGGGATAGAGGAGCAGCAGCGCAACAGTATCGCTCCCAAAAACCAGGAGCTCGAAGGAGCGAAGCGAGGTCGACTTCAGGTCCAGACCGAGCTGAGCGTATGAAGAGTCTGGTTTTTGGGATAAAGGAAAAATCGCGGAGCGGCTAGGCCACTCCGCCAGTTGGCGGATGTGGACAGTTAGCGCAGCGCATTTTGACGAGAGCCGACGGGGAGAATCGGACTCCCGCTCTTTCGCTTACCATGCGAGTGCTTTACCACTAAGCTACGTCGGCATAAAAAATCAAAAGTCAAAATGCAAAAGTCAAAACTCACGACTAATGTCCATTATGACCGTATATAATAACTAGCGAGTTTCCAGGATTTTGTCGAGCTCTTCTTTCATGGCCGCGATTTCTGGCTTGGCAAAATGATCGCGGACCGGTGCCAGCAGATCAATTAATTCGGCAGCCACAGCGTTCTTCAGATCCAGTGGGTGAACTTCTCCGGCTGCATAGGCCTTTTCCAAATCTTCGTAAGAGGAAAATGCCACGTTTCCGCCGTGCTCTTCTTTGCGATTGATTACGAATGGCTTGACCGTCCGCCGGCTGGCGGGCCAAAACAATACGTGCCCCGTCCAACTTAAAATTGGATTGTATTTAATTTCCTTCTCCGGACAGAAAGCTTTTTTAATTTTTTCCTCAATTTCTTGCGGCGTGTCGTGTACCCAAATAGCGGAATCTTTTTTTGACTTGCTCATTTTCATATCGACGATAATGTCTCGTTCATCGGTTCCTTCAGGAAGCGGCCAGACAGACGGTTTTTGTAAGCCGGGAAGTAAAGGGTGATGGATTGCGATCGCTTTCTTCTCCCCTATTTTATCCGCTACATCCCGCATAATGACATGGGCTTTACGCTGATCCATGCCGGAATGAGCAATATCTAATCCTTGGTAAAAAATGTCAGCGACCTGCATGGCGGGGTAAATTGTCTTGGCATGATCCATATCCTCGCCCGCTTTTCTGCCCAATATATCTACGCTACGCATAATGCGAGAAATAGTCGTATGTTTGGACACATTTATAACAGTCAACCAATATTTCGACCAATCCTTGTCATACCACTCGCTCGCTAAGCGAAATTCGATTTCATCTGGATTACCGCCAACAGCAGAATAGCTGGCCTTTAAAGCCTCGGTAAAATAGGCTCTGGCCACCGATTGAGCCGTTTTAAGCGTGCCGTCCAGTTTGTCGTTTATAAGCGTATGCCAATCGGCTAACCAGACTGTGCACTTCACTCCCAAATCTGTGAGATCTTTCATAACCAATGCACTCATAATTCCCGTGCCCAAGTGCACATATCCGGATATTTCAAAGCCGATATAGTGGGTTAATTTTTCATCGCCGTTTAATCGCTGCTCAAATTCTTCAGGAGTGATGATTTCGGCGGTATTCGCCAGTAACCGCTTGATTATTTCTTCTCTTTTCTGCATACGGCCAGCATAGCGCATAAAAAAATCGCGTGCCACTTTTTGACACGCGAATGTGCGCCTACTCGATGCCTAGTTCAGCCTTAACATTTTCCCAGTATTCTTCTGACTCCGGAACCTGAACAGGAACCACGAGTACATGTGATGACTCGACGCCAAGTTTCTTGGCCGCGCCCAATCTGGTCAAGTCTTGGTCGGTTCCCACTGAAATGATGCGCTCGTCGACGATGGCCACATAATTGCCCCGGAGTCGCGCGCCTTGATCAGGGTATTCATTGAGAAACGCTTGAAACCAGGCGAAATCATCGCGCATGTGCTGCCGGATGGCTTCTAAGTCATTTTCCAAAAACGGACTCACTGCCATCTCGCCATCCCGCACGCGAGCAGTGACTTGGATGTCAACGCCAACAGCGTTGCCTAACGTGTTGAGGGCGTCAACTAATTGCAAAAACGCCGCTTGGCTACTGCTGACTTCAATCATGGCTATTGCCTCTTTCTCAAATGTACATTCAGAGCGGATCAATCCTGGATATTGTCTTCCCTGGAGCCAGCTGTCGGATTCGAACCGACGGCCTGAGCTTTACAAAAGCCCTGCTCTACCACTGAGCTAAGCTGGCCTAGTATTGTTGACAGCATACTTTAAAATACTATCATCAGATAGTCAATGAATTTTAACCGGCGGTGGCAGAGCGGCTGATGCGCGGGTCTGTAAAACCCGTTTAGGTAGGTTCAACTCCTACCCGCCGGACATT
>CAZUSC010000031.1:0-9368 GCA_964622915.1 uncultured Candidatus Saccharibacteria bacterium
GGGGACATTATTCCGGTCGGCGATTGGTTTGGAATATTTGAATACAAAAAATTAAAGTGGCAAGGATCAATGTCGTGGCTGCTGCGCAGAATTGTTTTCTTGGCCACCATGTACGGCTGGAGTAATCGTCTGCAAGTCAGCTTCGACTGGTTTATCGGTTTCTTCTTGCCCCGTGATACATCTGAACTTTGAAGTAAGTACAGGCAGCTCGGGAGTGTTTCGAGGCCGTAGCCGCTGGCGGGACTCTATAGTGTAAAAAATTGCATGTAAAAATAGGCCGAGAAACACCTCGCGAGTTGCGTGCAAAAAAATAAATAGTAATAAACTTTAGGAGGTGAGTACGTATGACACTTATTGAACCAAATCCAGACCTGGCCATGTTCGTGCTGCGCTTGGCGCTGGGCATATTGTTTTTGGCACACGGACCGGTAAAGCTGCAGAACATTGAAAAATCTGCTAAAGGGCTGGGCCTAAGTAGTGGCCTGACCACAGCCGTGGGTTTATTCGAAACATTAGGGGCCGCCTCTCTGATCTTAGGCGTCTGGACGCAGGTCGGGGCGATTCTATTAATGGTAGTTATGTTGGGTGCCATTTACACCAAGACGCAGAAGTGGGACAAAAAATTCACTGGGGAGAACGGTTGGGAGCTGGACTTTATTATTTTAGCCGCGGCGCTGGCAGTATTGCTTACTGCACCAACTACCTATAGTCTATGGCCATAACAAATAGCACCAACAAATGACAACTTCCGCAACGCTAACCAAAACTAGGCAGGACGCCTGGCAGGTGCTAAATACTTATACCAAGAATAAAAACCTGATTAAGCATGCTCTGGCCGTCGAGGCGGCCATGCGGCATTATGCAGCAGTTTTTAAGGAGGATCCCAACTTATGGGGAATGGTGGGCCTACTCCATGATTTTGATTACGAACAATATCCGACACTGGAAGATCATCCTTATAAGGGTCAAGAAATTTTATTACAAGAGGGCTACCCCGAGATTATCCGACAGGGGATTATGGCGCATGCACCGCACACCGGCACGCCGCGCAATACGCCTATGGAAAAAGCGATATTCGCCGTGGACGAGCTGGCCGGATTTATTGTGGCGGTGGCGTTAGTGCGCCCCTCCAAAAAGTTAGCGGAAGTTGAAGTTGCCTCGGTCCGAAAAAAGATGAAGCAGTCAGGATTTGCTGCTGCCATTAAAAGACAAGATATCGAGCTAGGCGCCCGGGAGCTGGGCTTCTCCTTAGAAGACCATATTGAACACGTCCTCGATGCTTTACAATCTATCGCCAGCGATCTCGGATTATAATTTTAAAGATCCCGCCCGAACAACCACCGGCTGCTTGCCCTCCAGCCGTACTATTGTACTGACCCGGCCTGCTGGCATATGTCCGCCATCAAGAATATACCCTAGCGACAAATCATAGGTAGTGTCATCAATTTTTCCAGGAAAGGTTGCTAAAACGCCAGCGGTTGAAAAGCACGGTTCTTGTCCCGATTTATTGGCACTAGTGGCTGTTAGCGGTCGTAAAGCGGCGTCGGCTAACTCCTGCATTAAAGGATGATCAATGACGCGTAAGCCCACCCGCCCGTCTTGGGCTAAATGTCGCAGTGGTTCCAGTGGGGTGAGCAATAATGTTAAAGCCTGGCCCTTATACCGCCGCAAAAAACTTTGCTCGCTATCGGTGATATCAAAATATTTGTCTAGTAATCCGTCAGCCAGAAAGACCGTAAAAGACTTCTCGGCCGGCCGGTTTTTTAAATTTCGCAGCCGCTGCAAAGCATGGCCCTGCAAGGCATCAGCCGCCAAACCATAACTGGTATTAGTCGGGAAAGCGACCACACGGCCGGCGGCGATAATTCGCGCTGCTTCCCGCACATTTTTACCGGTAGTTACGTACATAGGTATAACTTGCTATAAAGTATAGTATGAAAGTTTCAATGCCAATAAGGCTAAATTACCATGAGTAAAAGTGCCATTATTCTTGCCAGCTTCTGTCTGCTGCTAGCGGGCACCACCGGCCTGATCGTCTGGCAGGTTTGGCATTATTCACCGGAGTCCGCCGTGCCTCTGGTGGGGGGCGCCAGTATTGGTTTAGGCCTGCCCGGCATCAAGCCATCGGACGCTGCCAGGGTATTTACGGCCGAGAGCGCCATTTTGTACGACTTGACCAGCGGCAAAATTCTCTTCGAGCAAAATGCTTTTGAGCGCCGTCCCATTGCCAGCCTCACCAAGCTAATGACCGCCATGGTAGCACTCGACTACGGCATCCCCTGGGAACAGCCAGCTGACATTCAATCAGAAGAATATGTACAGGGCGGCCGCCTGCTGTTACATCCCGGTGAACAGGTCACGATGCGCGATTTGTTTAACGCCTCGCTGCTGGGCTCGGCCAATAACGCCACTTTAGCTTACGTGCGACAACTCAATATACCTAAAGAGGAGTTTGTGCGAGCCATGAACCGAAAAGCAATCGAGCTGGGATTAGAGCAGACCCAGTTCAAAGACATCACCGGTCTCAATCCCGATAATCTATCCACCGCTTACGAGGTGGCGGTGCTGGCCAAGACTGCTTTCACGCAATACCCAGCTATCGCCACCGCCACCTCGCAGCAAGAATACAAGTTCGTCGTAGGAGGCAGTGGCCGTGAACATATTATTAGAAACAGTAACAAGGTGGTGTCGGAATGGGGTGAGCAAGTTAGCGGCAGTAAAACCGGCTATTTATATGAATCAAAATACTGCTTGGTGGTCCAAGGGGCAGGCGAACAGGCTGACCGCATCGCCGTGGTACTGGGTAGTCCCAGTGAAGTAGAACACTTTGCGGACATCAAAAAGCTGCTGCATATGGATATACAATAATTTCCAATTACCAATTTCAATTTCTAATGAAATTTCTAATTGCCAAAGAGACGACTCCAGGATATTTCTAGGCCGTAGCCGCGGGCGGGACTCCTTAATGCCTGCCCTGCCGTAGCCCTGCCTGCCGGCAGGCAGGTTTGGCGGAGGAGGGTAAAGAAGTTGCAGGTCAAATAGGCCGAGAAATATCTCTGGAGTTGTTAGCTTTGAATAAACTAACCAATGTGCAATAATTAATATTATATGGAAGATCAAGCCGTCCCGCCGCCAGCGCCAGCGTCCGGCGAATATAAGCCAAACATCTATCCCATCATGTATTGGGCCTTGGCCTATGGCGTGATTGCCGGAGCGATATTGTTTATTGTGTTCTTGTTGTCCCGCTTTATCACCGTCATCTGGTTTCCCGTCTTTTTAGCCGGTGTTATCTGGGGCGGCTTCCGCAATTATAAAAAACAAAAGAGTGCTTGGTTTGCTTCCCAGGGTGCACCAGCGCCAACCAAGTCTCCCGTCGCCGAGTTTAAAGAAGCAGTCGGGGATATTGTTATCGCCTCTCGTGAAATGATGGCCGAACAGTCGCCTGAAGCCCAAGAAGAGTTAGCCGGTGAAGTTGAGCCCGCTGCCGAATTCCCCCAAGAAAGTGAGCCGGAACCAGACCAGTCCGAAAATCAACCGCCAGCGCCGCCGCAACCTCCGCCACCGCCGGCTCCGCCTGTTTCTCCAGGCACATAAAAACGGCTCTTGCGACCACCGGAGCCGTTTTTTACGCGTTTATTTTTTAGTCAGATCTGATCGGCCAACTCCGTAATACAGAATATCGGATTTACCAAAAGCGCCTTGATCCAAAGCATTACGCCCGTCTATAATTAGTTTGACACCAGCCTTCTGTAGGTATTCAGGGGTTAACTGCTCGACTATCGACGTATGGTCGGAAGCCAAAATAACTACGTCTGCATCAACAAGTGCTTGCTCAAGACTGTCGACGGTGGAAAGGCGGGGCACAAAGGGATCAAAAACCTTGGTTGATATTTTATTGTCGGCTAAAAGTTGCCGAATGGCAAGGGCGGGGCTTTCGCGAACATCGTCAATATTTTTCTTATAAGTCATGCCCAACAGCGCCACTACCGGTTTTTTGGCCGGATCCTGATTGACGCGGCGCCAACCATGGTCCATCAACTGCAGAGTATAGGCCGGCATGCTGTCGTTGATCCGGCGGGCCAGCTTTAGGAATTCGTGATCAAAGCCGACTTGGCGGGCGCGCTCGATCATGTAGTAGGGATCAACACTGATACAATGACCACCGACACCGTTGCCGGGATAGTGGGCCAGGAAAGCAAAAGGTTTGGTGGCCGCGCCGGCAATAACGTTCGTAATATTGATATCTAAACGATCGAATGACTTGGCCATTTCGTTGACGAAGGCAATATTAACGTCACGAAAAGTATTCTCGAAAATTTTTACAGCTTCGGCTTCGGTGACCGACGCCATCGGGCGAACTTCGGAGTCAAGTATGCTGGCATAAAATTCTTGGCCAGCACGTGTACCAGCAGCAGTGTAACCACCAATGACACGAGGGATGGTTTCTACCGTCCAGCGGCTATCGCCGGGGTTGATCCGCTCCGGGCAGTGTACGACGTAGAGGGCGTCTTGCTCGGAGTCAGCGTCCAACACAAGATCTGACCGTCCGTGCAAGAGCGGCAAAACAATTTCGTTCATCACGCCAGGATTGATCGTGGATTCAATACTAAGTAGTTGCCCGGCTGTTAGATAGGGCCGAATCGAGGCTAAGGCTGCCTTGAGGGGCTCTAGGTTAGGGTCTTTGTTGGCATGAATCGGCGTGGGGACAGCCACAATAATTACAGCAGCCTCCTTTACTCTTGCCGGATCAGTGGTGGCACTAATAGGATTAGCGGCGAGTTCCTTTGCCAAAGTATCATCTTTTAATGGGCACACACCGGCGTTAATTTTGTCGATTTTTTCTTCATCAACGTCAACGCCAATCACTGCCCAGCCTTTTTTTTTGGCCAAAACAGCCACCGGCAAGCCGACGTAGCCTAGTCCTACAACGGCTAGTACTTTTTTTGTCATGGGCATAGGCTAGCACTAAAAGGCCTTTTTTTCAAGAGTTGGCGAACACTTGACGTCTACTGTATAGTGAAATGGTATTTTATTTTAACCAGGACTTGCGATGACTAAAGTTACCATCTACACCACCCAAACCTGCGGCTACTGTCGAGCGGCCAAAGAATTTATGACCGAAAATAATGTCGCCTATGCTGAAATTGACGTCGGAGCCGACCGCCAAAAAGCGCGCGATATGATTGAAAAATCGGGCCAGATGGGTGTACCGGTTATTGTGGTAAATCGTGACGGGCGAGAAGACGTTATTGTCGGTTTTGATCAAAACCGAATTGCGCAGGTCTTGGGAATCAATGCCTAGCACAGGGGGCCAAATATACGACGTTGCCATTGTGGGCTACGGTCCGGCCGGCATCACCGCCGGTATTTATGCTGCTCGCAAAAAACTTACCGTCGTTCTGATTGGCAGCCTCCCGGGAGGAGAAGTACGTAACTCCGGTGAAATTGAAAACTGGCCGGGGGATGGACACACCGACGGCCTAGTCTTAGCCGACAAGATGATTAAGCACTTGAATGCCCACAGCGATAGTGTTGATATCATTGGCGGACAAGTTAGCAAAATTGCGCAAGAGGGTCGGCAGTTTGTTACCACGACCGACCAAGGCAAACAGTATCTAAGTCGGACAGTAGTCTATGCCGCTGGACGGCATCCCCGGCTGCTAAAGGTGCCGGGTGAAGCAGATTACAAAAATAAAGGGGTAACATATTGCGCCACGTGCGATGCGCCTCTTTTTACCGATCAGGCAGTGGCCGTAATCGGCGGGGGCAACTCCGGCGCCGAGGCAGTCATCATGCTACAAAAAATCGCCAAGAAAATATATTTGCTGCACAACGCCGACAAGCTGCTGGCTGATCCGATATTAATTAGCAACTTCGACCAGGATCCCAAAGTATCCATTATCTACAACACCAACACCACCAGAATTGGCGGCCAGCAAATGGTCGAATCCTTAACTTATACCGATCAGACCACGGGAGGGGAAACCACGCTTGCCGTGACCGGCATCTTCGTAACAATTGGGGCTATTCCGAATACACAGCCCGTTAAGGATCTGCTGCCACTGGACAAGATGGGCGCTATTCCGGCTGACCGTTATGGCAAAACATCCCTGGCTGGTTTCTTTGCCGCTGGCGACGTCACGGACAGCCGTGATGCCCAGATTGTCGTCGCCGCTGGCCAAGGCTGCTCCGCTGCTTTAAGTGCTGGAGATTACCTAAGTAGGGTAGGCAAATAAGATAATTCGCGGGTCCAATAGGTCGAGAAACAGCTCTGGCGTTGCGTTGCATAGATGAGGATGCCTTGTTTTTTGGCGTGCAGTACGTCTACCCTAAACCTCATGGCAGACAATACTAGACCGCGGTGGGGAAGGAAACCCCGCTCGCTCCTGGGCAAGATTACTTATTTGTACCCCTCCTCCCACTATGCTTTACTGGCCTTGTTTTTCTTTGCCGGCATGGAAGTCTCGCTGGCTGTGCCCCGCTGGATCATATTAATCATTTCCATCATTCTAGCGATTACGGCGGTGGGAATAATCCTGATTCGAACGGAAGAGGGTAGCCGTTTTCATCCCACCCAAACTATTTTGCCAGCGCTAGCCGCTTCTAGTGTAGCTGCTTTTGCACTGTTTCTGCCAACCGGTCTTTTTCTACACATCTACTTTACGGCTTCGGCTATCCTATTCTTTTATTTGCTAAAACACGGCGCCAAACAAGCTTATCCCACTTGGAACTGGGTTATCTCCATGGCCGTGCTGTTTGTGACGCTAGCGGCCATTATTGGCTGGCGCTTTAATCTTTACCTGCCCATCATCCTCATTTTAGGTCTGGTTTTTGCCAGTATCGTCTTAATGAGTCTGCAGTCGATCGTCCGCTATTCTTCTTCACTGCCGGAATCCTGGCTGATTGCCTTATCAACTGGGTTTATTCTCACGGAACTTGTTTGGGTCATGCAGTTTTTGCCGCTGCATTTTATGGTACAAGCAGGCATCGTAGTGACCGTGTACTACGTAGTTTTTCAATTAACGACTACCAGCTACGAGCGTCAGCTATCTAAAAAAGATTTTTACGAATATTTAGCGGTTGGGGTAGGTACGCTGGTTGCCCTCCTTTCCACCGCTCGCTGGACATAAGGGCGGACTGGACAGGGTGGGGGTGGGCGTAGTAGCTTTCTGAAAGCAACAGAGTAAAATAACTGTAATCCGATGAATCAAGATAATTTATCGTCCCCGCCGCCGGAAGTCATCCGCTTGTCTTTGCGCTGGGTAATGGCGGCCCTAATACTTATTGTCATTATCGGCGCCATTGGCGGCATTATCGGTACCTCCTTCGTAAGACCACCCCGGCCAGCCTTAACCCAAGATGAAGTGCCGCTAATCGCCAATGTCCAGGAAATAACAATCTCGCCAAGCAAGGCCGCCGCTGCGCTAGTGAGCGATAGTGAACGGGCAGTTTTACTGTTAGTGGAAGGGGCCGCCGCGGCCAGTCGACCAGCCGCAGTGGGTCTAGTTGTCACTAACGATGGCTTGGTGGTATCCACTACCAATCTTAGCGCCAGCACGCTGTTTGCTTTTGACGCGACTGGAGCAAGGCTGCCCCTAAGCAAAGTAGGTGCCGATGCTTTGTATGGCCTCAATTATTACCGCTTAAACAGCGCCGTGATTCCGCCCTTTGGCATGTCGGGGCAGGATCCGGCCGTCGGTACTAGTTTGCTGGCACTGGGCCGCACCGCCGATACCTTGAGCACCCAAGCGCTGACTTCGCAGCTGATTAGTTATGGCTTACCGCCAGCCGGCAGTCCCCCTGCCTGGCAAAAAATTGGTCGCTTGAGTACGGCGGAGGTATCGTTTAATGGCGCCCCGTTAATAAATGACGAGGGCCAATTGGCTGGGCTGATTTATAACCAAGCGCAGGGAGCGCTGCCAGTGTCAGCTGTGCGTGCCAGCTTAAATCGTATTAGTACTAACCAGCGAGAAGTTGATCCGTTTGCCAAGCTTGGGTTGGGTCTGCGCTATCAATTCCGTTTTAATACCAATAGCAACAAGCAAGAATTTGTTGTAGTAGCGGCGGCCGTTACTCCCGGCACACCAGCGGCAGCAGCCGGCATGATAGCGGGCGACATCATCAAGTCCGTTAAAGAAACCCGTCTAGAATGGGGGAGTGACTTAGTGAGCCTGCTGTCTAATACTGACAACCTGACACTGACTATTGAGCGTGCCGGCCAAGAAACGACTGTCTCCGTTCAGCCGGAGCAAACACAATTATAGTATGAGGCTACGACCAAATATTATTGTCGGGGTGACGGCCGTCATAGTTTTTTTGATTCTGTTGTCTTTAGCGCAGGAAATGAACCAACGCTGGCAAATCCAGCGCGAAATCCAGCGCCTGGAAACCCAAGCCAAAGCCATGCAGACAAGCGTCATTGAGCTGGAAAACTTAAACCAATATTTTCGTACCGATGACTACCAGGAACGATTAGCGCGGGAAAAATTAAATTATCGGGCAGCGGGCGAGGAAGTAGTGCTAATACCGGATGCAGCCGGCAGCGATGAAGTGGTCAATGAATTGGAACAGCGCCCGGCCGATAACAAATACTCGTTGCCGATGAAGTGGTGGCGACTATTTTTCGTCGACGAACCCGTGGCTTAATTAGACAGAAGGCGGGAGCATGACGGGCAAGAAAAAATTAGGGATCGGAGCGGCCGCAATAATTGGCTTGCCGGCTGTGACATGGTTAGTCTTGTGGATTTGGCTATTGTCGGCTAAGCAACCACTGCAGCATCCGCTGGCGAGTTATCCTTTATGGCCAGTAGCGTGCTCGACGCGCGGGTGTGTCACAAGCTCTTCCTGGCTGCTGCAACATCAATTACAACTAGCTTTTGCGCAGGCCCTGTATCAAGACATGCCTTCGCCGGAGAAGTCTTTGACCACCGCCGTCCGCCAACACATATTGGCCCAGGCGTTTTTGCGCTCGCCCGTAACGGTATCGGAGGCTAAGCGATATCGGGAAGAGGTTTTACATATTAGTGACCGGGAACAACTTAAAAATATTTTGGATTTGCCATTAGCTGACTACGACACGAATGTTATTTTACCGCTTTTGCAACAAGAAGCTCTACGCCAAGAGCGCAAAACAGAGTCCCGGGAAGAACTCTACGGCCAGTTAAGCAAAGAACGTTTAATAATATTATTGCCATTCCAACTGCGCTGGAATAAAGATAGTGGGGAAGCCGTTCGGCGCTAAGTTCTATTTACAATATGGCTAAGCGGGCCTTGCCCGCCGAAGCCTAATGCGTAGGCGGGTATCGTATAGTGGTAGTACATAACCTTCCCAAGGTTAGAGTAGGGGTCCGATTCCCCTTACCCGCTCA
>CAZUSC010000032.1:0-5437 GCA_964622915.1 uncultured Candidatus Saccharibacteria bacterium
ACGCCCGCGTCAACGGCATTGGATGAACCAGCCCCCGTTCCGGTATTTGTTCCGGACAAGGCGGTTCCACTTCCTTGACTGGCTCCCTGCGCCGTGCCTTGTGCTGCTCCCTGTCTGGTATCAACAACTCCTTCTGGCAGTACCTCTTGGCCGCTTTCATCAATGTACCCGCCTAAATCTGCCAACGACGGGCCGCCATTACCGCTTCCTTGCCCCATTCCCTGATTAGCTCCCTGGCCACACCCCGCTCCCGTACATACCGGTGCGCCTGTTTCTTCAACTGGTGTACCGGTGGCCGCCGGCGCGCCAGTGGGGTTGCCCAGAGCGTCTACTGCCTCTTGCGCGAAAACAACCGCAGGAGACAGCACACTAAACCACACAACAAAGACCACCATCAAGCTCTTCTGCAAACTGCGCGCGGCGAATGTATTTAAATCCATATGCTTTCGTTGTTGGTTAGTTATCCTCATGGAGGAAGACAACCTAAGTTGTTATCTCCCCCTCACAAGAACAAATATCAACTAACTAGTTAGCTGTTATTTGCATCGTTGGTGATATTGATTTCAATTTCAATATCGCCACTTGTTTGGCTGCCGGCGTTGGTGTTCTTGTTCTGGTCGTTGTAACCCGTGACAGCGTTAACATCTACGTCGTTCTTAATGTCGGCGTCGTTATGGACGTCTATATCAACATCATTATCGACATCTAGATCGTTTTTGTTGTCAGAGTCAGCGCCAGTGGTGTCATTGGAGAAGTTTCCGTTGACTTCCAGTCCACCGTTGCCTGCGCCTGCCAAGCTCGAGCCATTGTTGGCTGAATTGGCGAGAGCTACTACGACATCGACATTACCAGAGGTTTGATCACCAGCGTTGGTGTTCTTGTTCTGGTCGTTGTTGCCAGTGTTGATATCAACATCGATATCGTTCTTGATCTTGGCCTTATTGTGAATATCCAAGTCATAGTCATTATCGATATCGAAGTCGTTGTCGTTGTCTGAATCGAATCCGGTGTCTTGGTTAGAACCGGTTACGTCTACAGACACACTGTTGCCGGAAGCACCAGCAAAGCCAGTGTCATTATTAGCAAGGTTGCTAATCATGGCCAATAGCGAAGCTGCTCCTGACTCCTGGGAACCTGCATTGGTGTTCTTGTTCTGGTCGTTGTTGCCAGTGTCGGCATCAAAATCCAGACTGTTCTTGATGTCTGCCCAGTTGTCCAAGTCTAGATCGACATCGTTGTCGACATCTAGATCATTGTCGTTGTCGGAGTCGGCGCCAGTGGTGTCATTGCTGAAATCAGCTGTGACATCCAGGCCGCCATCGCTTGCTCCTGCCAAAGCAGCAGCGTTGTTTACGATAGTCTCCCAGTCGGCGGTTGCATCAATTACACCGGACTCCTGATCACCAGCGTTGGTGTTTTGGTTCGAGTCATTGTTACCCGTGTTAGCATCAACGTCAGCATCATTTTTGACTTTAGCGTCATTATCAACGTCCTGATCGATATCGTTATCGATATCAAAATCATTATCGTTGTCGGAGTCAAAGCCAGTGTTGCTGTTTTCGCCTTCAACATTTACGGAAGCCGCCAAGACTGGCGTTGCCGAAAAGAGAAGTGCGAGTACAAATACGCCCAAAAGGGAACTTACTAAGCGTTTGTTCATCTGTACTCACCTCCTTTCGTAGTGTTGTGTTGCATGTGTTTTATATACCGACCTTATATTTCAACTATGACTTGACCCCCTCCTGTTGGCGTTTCCGAATAAATTGAAAATCATATCATGATGAGGCGAACAAAAAGACTACGCAAGCATTAGTTATCCACAGCACCACACCATGACCAATATTGGATATCTGACCCTTTACATAAGCACTATTTACCAATGAAACATCAGCGGGCTAATCTCCAGCTGCTTGCTTTAAGATTTCCAAAATCCCCTACTGTAAACTTGAACTGTCGGTATTCACTGTCCGAATCGCAACCAGTAAGGTCTGCTTTCATCTTGACTAAGCCGGCTAATTCGTTGCCGCCGACAAACAACCCGCGGGATAAAGAAGCGATGCTAACCGGAGTCCCCGCGTGTCCGCTGAAGGTTGCGCGGGTGTCAAAGCAGGCTCCTGACCAGGAATCGCTGCCGGAGAAAGCGGAACCAGCCGGCGGAGTTATATCTGTCGAAGAATAACTCGCCTGGCCGTCATAGTTGAGCGCCAGATTCCATGGTCCAGCTTGTTCGTTTCCGCGCACGCGGATACTAACATCAAAGCGCGGAACGAAAGCGAGGCCACTGCTGTTCCAGACGACCTCCGGTTTAGCAAGCTTGAGAGTCGCCGAACAAGTACAAGGCTCGCTGCCGTTATTATCAAGAACGATATTGGGAGTGTTTTGGTTGTTGTCAGGTGTAGCGTCCGCGCGGTCTTCTAATCTCTGCTGTCGTCGGGCGGCCGCCTCTGCTCTTATCTGATCCAGCCGCTCCCGCCAGCTAAGCACTTCAGCCTGTGCGGGAGGTGGAAGAACAAATGTTCCAAAACCCACCAACAAAAAAACAACTAAAACCCCTCCCACAATTTTTATAACCATTGCCTGGATGCCCCCTTTTTGTATATCTGATCTACAGTAAGAGCTGATCTCATAATACGCAATGGCTAATTTATCCACAGCGCTAGCCGGAACAAAAAAGAAACAAAACCATCCGCCAGCTGGCGGATGGTTTACCTTCCGTACAAATACTAGTACTCGTATATCTGTTTATTTACTTGCCCACCGTGTGGCCAAGTAGTTGATGCCACTGCATAGCACCGTAGAGCGCCTCATGTTGAGGCTTGTCCGTCAGCAGACGATTAGCCCAGTATTTCCACTCGGCGTAGGTCGGATTGCGACCATACACGGAACGGAAGATCGCGTTCAATGGCTTCAGGCGACCCGGCAAACCGGCTATGCTGATGCCTTTTACCTTGCCGCCACCGACCGGTGACACGATTGGATCCGGTCCCGGGCAGCAATCACCGCCTGGTCCTTGATCACCAACATCTTCTCCGCCTCCGCCCGTTGAGCAAGCAGCCACGGTGAGGTTGACAGTAGTCCTGGCTTCTTCCCCCCGGAAGCCATCATCGCCATCTTCCTGGTCCCAGACAATAGCAGTTAAGGTGTGCTCACCGGTGCTAACCGTTACCGAGTCGGTTGTCCAAGAATCGGCGGATTCCGTACTCATACCGTCCTGGTGATGAATCTGTACGCCATCAAGCAACACCTGCAAATGATCTAGGATCTGATCAAATTGCGCTGTGCCGCTAAAAGACATCTCTTGCTCACCACATCCTACATTAATGTCATTAATACTAACTTGAGCAGCCGAATCAGCCAAAACCAGGCCCGGAGAGACAGCCAGCATTAACGCCAAAGACAAAACAAGAATATTCTTTGTCATATCTGTCACCTCCTTTCGAAAACTAGCTTCTGGCATAACCAGGCTTTGTAACACGCCTGGTCAAAAAGTGGAAGAGCCTTCAATTTAATTCCCAATATCTAATTTCCAATACCCAAAATCGGATACTGGCTACCTGCTACTAAATGCTTGATACTAAACTTATGACTGGCATAACGCACCAAATGGTCGCTGTGTTAGCGGGCTTGTGGGTTCTTATTCTCTATCCCATTTCCCTCGGGCCAGTCTTAGCCGTGCTGGCGCTCGTTGCTGTAATGGTGGGAGCGCTCACTCCGGACTTAGATCAACCCACCGCCAATATCTGGCGTCGCCTGCTAGGAGCGCGCGCCATTGGAAATATTTTTGAATCCTTCTCTGGCGGTCATCGCCATCTAACCCATTCACTCATCGGCATTTTTCTGATTGGCTGGGGCCTGCGTTGGGGAATTGCCCAGCTGCTAAATCCCGCGGTGCAAGAGGCCGCCGGCCACTTGTGGATAGCATTTATGGTCGGCTATATCAGTCATCCGATTGCCGACACGCTAACCGATCGCGGCGTACCCTGGTTCTGGCCGCTTCACTGGCAGGTTCGTATTCCGCCCGGCCCCGAACAGTTAAGGGTTACCACCGACAGCCTAGTAGAAACCCTGCTGGTGCGCGGCGGCCTCATCATTGCTTTCCTTATCTTACTCACGTCAGACTGGCCCGTAGTATGGCAGTTTTTCACCGGTTGATTATTCCACTATTCCGGAATCTCGCTGAAGCGGCTGGTATCTTGACCCGCGACCGGCTTGAATTGGCGTGGCAAGTACTTACGCAGCGCCATCAGTTCGTCTGATTTAAACAGCCAGACTAAAACTAGATAGACAATTATTCCGGCGGTGGCCGTTACTAACAGCTGCGTGAAGACTCCCCAAAATTTTTGCATGTTAACTAACAAGTGCACAGGATATTTTAGCAACTGCAGAACGGCCGAGGCCACCACCGTGGCCACGACAATTTTAGCCAGGCTGATAATAACCTGCCGATCGTCAAACCCATGCAGCTGCCAGTGCAGTGTGCCCAGCAGCAGTACTAGTTGTACGATGGCCGATACGGAAAAAGCCATAGCTAGGCCTTGTATGCCATAGCGTGGGGCTAAAGAAAAAGCTAAGGCTAGGTTTAACATCATGCTGACCGCGGAAATTACCAACGGAGTTCTAGTGTCATGCCGAGCGTAAAAGGCCCGTGTCAGCAGCGGAATGGTTGCTTGCGCAAATATGCTGATAATGAGGTAGCCGAAAGTTTGGTACGTTAAGATCGTATCATCCCAGTCAAAAGCACCGTCACCAAACAACACGCGGACAATTTGGGCCCGTAGCAAAAAGAAAAAGGCAGAAATTGGTATCACAAAAAATAAAATATACCGAAAAGTCCGGGTTAAGGTGTGCCGAAATTCGCTGCTGCGTCCGCGCGCTATCTGTTCGGCTAAGGTGGGAAAGGCCGCCTGGGAAAAAGCGATGCCAAAAATACCGATCGGCAAATATTGAATGTTATTGGCCAAATGAAAGGCTGTAATGCTGCCGGCTAATAAACCCGAGCCGAGAATAGTTACTACCAACAAATTCACTTGCTGGGCGGCTAGCCCAAAAACTCGCGGCAGCATCATGCGCCAGAGCTTTTGCAGGTCCTGCCATGACGACACCAGCACTGGCCGCCAGCGCCAGCCGACCGCCAGCATGCTGGGTAGTTGAGCCAAAGCATGTAAGGCCGCCCCCAGTACTACCCCCCAACCCAGGCCAATAATGCCCATTAAGGGCACCAACACCACTACGCCAAAAATTATTCCCAGATTATATAGAATGGGCGCTAAAGCATAGGCCACAAAACGTTTAAAGGAATTTAAGACGCCAGAAAAAACAAAGCTTACTGCTAGCAATATCGGCTGCATAGCCATAATCCGCGATAACCGAATGGTCAATTCCAGTTTCTCGTCCATGAACCCGGGGGCGATGAGCGGCATTAACTGGCTAGCAAATA
>CAZUSC010000033.1:0-3686 GCA_964622915.1 uncultured Candidatus Saccharibacteria bacterium
GGTCGAATCGGGGGGACGAGCTAATTTGCATATGGGCGGTATTGGGGTGGGCATCGATCTGGCTGCCGGCATTACCACCACGGCCATCCAACACGGCCAACTGATCGACACCTTGCCTGATCAGCGGGTGGGACTATCTGGTATTGCTATCCCGTACTGGAACGACGTACTGCTCCTGGCCACTAAAGCCGCCGCCGTGATGAATCTTAATTATGTCGGCATTGATGTGGCGCTCGATCGCGAAGATGGCCCGCTAGTGCTGGAAGCCAATGCACGGCCTGGGCTGGATATTCAGTTTGCTAATCTTGCTCCTTTAAAATCCCGTCTCAAACGAGTCGAGGGCTTAAAAATGACCAGCTTGGAGAAAAAAATTCGCTTGGCCGTCAATCTTTTTAGTGCTGATATTGAACAGGAAATCGAGGACATCTCCGGGCGAACCATTCTCGGTATTGAGGAAGAAGTGCAGATTTTGGATAATAGCGGCCTCAAGCACCCTGTCTTAGCCAAGGTTGATACGGGAGCATACCGCACAACAATCGATGAGAGCTTGGCGAAAAAATTGGGTCTCCATCTGCCTGTTCTTGATCATAAAGAGGTCTGGGGAGCCCTCGGGCACCAAGTCCGCCCACTGATTGCCCTGCAATTGGACCTGAAAGGCCGGCCAATTAAAACAGCTGCTTTCTTAGCCGACCGGCAGCACATGAATTACGATATAATAATAGGATGCCGCGATCTCAAAGGTTTCTTAGTCGACCCCCATAAGGGCCGCCGGGCAAAGAAATCAACGCCGCCTGGCCCTTAAAGCGACACCCTTGACACTGCTGCCCCCTACTTACATGATTGAGCTTCAGCGGCTCTTAACTTGCATCTCTTGAGCATATGGCCAAACGACGCTACCGTCGCCAAGGACATATCGTCAGCCGGATCGTGGCTAGCTTATTCAGCAGCCGGCTTTGGCCGCGCGCACTTACCGCCCTTGGTATCCTATTCTTAATCAGTGCTTCTACCGTCTTGTGGTGGAGCCGTGATTTGCCGAGTCCAGAAAACATCGAGGAAAGCCGTCTAGGCGAATCGACTAAGATTTTTGATTCCACCGGCACTCATTTGTTATATGAAATAGGGGAAGCGCGGCGCACGCGCGTTGCTCTCACCGATATTTCTCCCCACATCATTAATGCCACCTTAGCAGCGGAGGATGATAAATTTTATGAGCATTATGGCCTGGATGTTTATGGTATTTTGCGCGCCGTCTTCAGCAATTTGCGCAGTGGCAACCTTAGTGCCCAAGGCGGATCAACCATCACCCAGCAGTTGATAAAAAATTCCATCTTAACCCCCGAGAAAACCTACCGCCGAAAAATAAAAGAGGCTGTACTTGCTTTAGAGTTAGAACAGCGCTTTTCCAAGGACGAAATCATGGCCATGTACCTCAACACTATTCCTTACGGCAGCCGGTCCTTTGGCGTAGAAGCCGCCGCCCAAACTTTTTTTGGTACATCATCCAAAAATGTTTCTTTAGCGCAAGCCGCCATTATTGCGGCCGTGGCTAATGCTCCCACCTACTATTCCCCCTACGGATCACGCTACGAGGACTTAAAGGCCCGCCAAGAGCATATCCTTAGCCGCATGGCCAGCCTCAACATGGTCACAGCCGCCGAAGCCGAGCGGGCCAAAAAGGAAGAATTGTCTTTTCAGGAAGCGCGGGAATCCATCCAAGCACCACACTTTGTTTTCTATGTTAAAGAATTATTGGACGAGGAATACGGTGAGCGGATAGTGGAAGAAGGCGGACTAAAAGTGATCACCACCCTCGACATGCGTTTACAGTTAATTGCCGAGGAAGCCCTGCGAGAAGCCCAAGGGCGCCTGACACAAAACGGCGCTTCTAACGCCGCTCTGGTAGCCATTAACCCTAATAATGGAGACATTCTCGCCATGGCCGGCTCTATTGATTATTTCAATGAAGACATCGACGGTAATGTTAACGTTGCCATCCGCAACCGCTCGCCCGGCTCTTCCATCAAACCCTTTGTTTATGCGGCTGCCTTCAAACAAGGTTTTACGCCAGACACAATTTTAGTGGACGCCGAAATGGACTTTGGCCAAGGCTACAAACCGCGTGATTATGACCTGGGTGAACGCGGTCCCGTTACGATGCGCACCGCTCTAGCTAACTCCTTGAACATCCCGGCCGTGCAGACGCTCTACTTAGCCGGTGTAAAGAATGCTACCGACCTGGCTCAAAAAATGGGCATGGAGTCCCTCAATGACCCCGACCGCTACGGGCTGTCGCTCGTTTTAGGCGGCGGTGAAGTACGCCTGCTGGATA
Organism: uncultured Candidatus Saccharibacteria bacterium; assembly: GCA_964622915.1. Taxonomy (GTDB): domain Bacteria; phylum Patescibacteriota; class Andersenbacteria; order UBA10190; family UBA10190; genus CAZUSC01. The sequence continues at coordinate 2,330 of CAZUSC010000033.1, forward strand.
TCACTTCGGCCTACGGCGTCTTTGCTGCCGAAGGGGCTCGCTATCCGGCCCGGGCGGTTATTAAAGTTGCCAACACCAAAGAAGTACTGTTCGATATTACCAAAGAAACACCAGCCAGCCGGGAGGTACTCGACGGCCAAGTGGCTCGCCTGGTTACAAATATTTTGTCGGACAACGGTGCCCGGGCCATGATCTTTGGCACCGGCAGCTACTTACAACTGGGCAGCCGGCCGGTGGCCGCCAAAACTGGTACGGCTCAAGACTTCCGCGACGCCTGGACGGTTGGCTTTACGCCCTCACTTGCTACCGGCGTCTGGGTCGGTAATAACGACAACTCGCCCATGGGCAAACGGGCGGACGGATCGATTGTGGCCGCTCCAATTTGGAATAAATTTATGCGCCAGGCTTTAGAGGGCCAGCCGATCGAACAATTCACCCAGCCCGCACCATTAGTGAACCTGCCCCACGCTGTGTTGCGCGGCGAACTGCCCGAAATAAAAGGGAAATGGGTGGCCGAGACCAAATCTTTTTACACCGCCGAATGCCCGGTTGCCCAGGGTGAGCCCCGCACCTTTAAAGAGCTACGTAGTCTCCTATACTATGTCCGCCGTAGCAATCCGCTGGGACCGCCGCCCGAGAAAGCCGAGTCCGATCCCCAGTTTGATAATTGGGAAGCCGGTATTGCTCGCTGGCGCGACAAACATAACGAGGAGAAAAAAGATGATGCTAATGCGCCAATTTATGTGGCCAGTCTGCCAACGCCCGGTTGCAGTGCCGGCAGCGAAGAAGATTTGCCGAAAGTTCGGATTAATGAGCCCGACACAACTATCCTTGATACCAGCCCAGTTAAGGTCGGAATTGATGTCGACTCCGATAAAAAGATTAAAGAAGTGCGCTTCTTGTTAGATAAAGAAGAATTTGCTCGGCGTGAAGGCGATGAAGATTCTTATGAAGCTTCCTTCTCATTCCCAAACAATTTCTCCGGCCGTAAAACTTTGCAGGTACTGGCCATTACTGAAGACAATTTAATCGGCCAAGCCCACCGCACATTCATTATTAACCCGGACGACAGCGCACCGACTGTGATATTGCACACCCCGCCAAATAATTCGAAGCTTACCGCCCAGAGTTTTCCGTTGACTATTAAGGTCACTGCCAGCGACAGCAGCGGCATTGAAGCTGTTGATATGCTGTACACCAAAGATGGTCAATCAGGCACCAGTCGAATCGGCCGTACCAACAAGGTATCCGCGACCGCCGCTAACAGATATGAAGTGCAGTGGGATGACTCGCCAGGCCCCGGCACGTACATAGTATTTGCCATCGCCTACGATAAAACCGGAAACTTCGCCAAATC
>CAZUSC010000034.1:0-2833 GCA_964622915.1 uncultured Candidatus Saccharibacteria bacterium
GAGGCCATAACTGACGTGGTTTTGGTAGAAACTTCGACGGCCCACGTGGACGACATTGTTAGAGTTGATGACGATTACGCTCGGCCAGATGGAAAAATAGTCCAAGAGCACCAAACGACTGACCAGGCGGTTAACAAAGGCTAGACACTCTCTATGCATAAAGTTGTTATATTGGCCGCCGGACAGGGCAGCCGTCTGGGCAATTTAACCAAAAACTTTCATAAGGCCTTGTTGCCGATCGGGACCAGCGCTGTAATTTCACATATTTTGGCTAAATTCAGCAATGCCCCAGAAATTATAGTCGCGGTGGGATACGAGCATAAGAAACTGGAAGATTATTTACGCTTGGCCCATCCCGAGCGGTCTTTTCGCTTTGTTAAGATTGATAACTTTTCCGGCCCCCGCGCCGGGCCCGGGTATTCGCTATTACAATGCAAGAAGTGGCTGCAAGGCCCATTCATTATTACGACAGTGGATACGCTGGTGGAAGAAGACTTGCCAGCACCAACCACTAACTGGATCGGCGTCGCGGCGATTGAGCCGCAAGAGGCCGTGAACTTCAATTCCGTGAAATTAAATAGCGGCTTGGTAAAAGCAATGCGCGACAAGGAGGCTAGTGACTTCTCACTAGCTTTTATTGGGCTGGCGGGCATCAAAGACTATAAAGTTTTTTGGCGGGCGCTATCAGCCGATCAGTCATTGATCCGGGGTGAGCGGCAGTTATCGAGCGGCCTCATGGCGTTGCTGGCCCATCGATTGGCCGGCGTTGAATTTACTTGGTTTGATACGGGGAGTAAGGCCCAGCTAGTGCTAGCCCGACAGCAATATTCAGGCGGGAAGGCAGCCGGTGATTATGATTTTACTAAAAGCCAAGAGTATTTGTACTTAGTAGGGAAAAGAGTGGTTAAGTATTTTGCCGATTCCACCATCGCTAAGCATCGGGTAGAGCGGGCAGGCAGGTTAGCCGGGATTGTGCCGACAATTGTTGAGCATGCCGACCATTTTTACGCTTATGAAAAGGTGCCGGGCACGACGGCCTATCAGTTATTACACCGTGGTTTGTTTTTGGAATTACTAGCCTGGCTGGAAAAAAATCTTTGGCAGCCTGCAGACACCAGGCATTTTGATCAGTCAACTTTCCGGCGAGCCAGTTGGAAATTTTATCATGATAAAACACTGGAACGTGTTGCTAAATACTTTGAGGTCACGGGCGAGCCGGATCGCGAACTAATCATTAATGGAGAGCGGGTAGCAACCCTCCAGTCATTGCTGGAACGGGTGCCTTGGCAATCTTTGTGCGATGGCATAGCCTCAATTTTTCACGGTGATTTACAGTTTGATAACATTCTGGTGACCGGTAATAAAAAGCAGCCTTTTGTGTTAATTGATTGGCGGCAAGACTTTGCCGGCTTATTAGAGTTGGGGGATCGCTACTATGATTTGGCTAAGTTGTACGGCGGTATGATCATCCCTTACCACCTGGTTAAACAAAACCTTATTTCTTTCGAGCAAGCTGGCAAGAAAGTGCGATTTGATTTGCATCAGACCTATGTCTTAAGCGATGCTCGCGCTGTCTACGCCGATTTTATCAAAGCAAAAGGATATGACTGGAATCGGGTTCGTTTGCTGACCGCGTTGATTTTTCTAAACATGGCGGCTTTGCACGAGCCCCCTTTCCGCCAGCTGCTGCGCGCTTTGGGTTCATTGGAATTACAGCGAATTTTAGATGATTCGGACCAGTCAGCGGTAAAAAATAGAACAGTTAGAAATAAGGCAAAGGTACGACGATGATATCAAAAGATACGATGCTATACATTTCGATTGCAGCCCAGCCCAGTAATTTCGGCACAACGTTATTCAACGCGGCTTTTGCCGCCATGAAAATCAATGCTCTTTACAAGGCCTGTGAAGTGTCGGCGGCCAGCTTACCAGGCGCCGTGGCCGGCATCCGGGCGTTATCCATCAAAGGCGCTGGCGTGTCGATGCCGCATAAACAGGCAGTGATTCAATATTTAAATAGTCTTGATCCGGCGGCGCGGCGGATTGGGGCAGCAAATACTATCGTCAATAATCATGGCCGGCTAAAAGGTTATAACACGGATTACGAAGGGGCGCTTATTGTGTTAAGACAAATAAAAAAATTAAGCCAAAAAACCGTTCTGTTGCTCGGCGCTGGCGGTGTCGCCCAGGCAATCAGCTGTGCCTTGCACGCAATCAGACCAGCCAAGGTGATTGTCAGTAGTCGCCAACAGACAGATGGAGAAAAATTGGTCCGGAAGTGGCGTTTTGTTGGTTGGCAACCGTGGCCTAAACGCCATAGTATTCAAGCCGATGTGTTGATTAACGCTACTTCCATTGGCATGGCGCCTCGGGATAGAGACTGTCCCATCTCGATAAATTCTCTCAATAATTATTCAGCGGTTATGGATGTTGTGCTGTCTCCGCCCGAGACAACACTTTTACGGGAGGCAAAAAAACGCGGTCTTCAAGCATTGGCGGGAGCTGAAATGAGCTTGGAGCAAGCCCTGCGCCAGTTTACGTTGTACACTGGCCAGCAAGCGCCGCGGACTGTAATGAAACAAGCAATGCAAAGATTGTGGTCAAAGACTCCTTGAAAAAATTACCCGGGAAAATTGACTGGCGTGATCGCTGGCAGTTATATTTACGCGCCTTTCAGTACGTGCGCGGCTATGCCAAGTATATGTGGTCCGCAGTCGGACTGTCGGTAATTCTTAGCCTAACGAGTGGCTTTGCCACTTATTCTTTCCTGCCGGTTTTCTCCCTAGTATTTGCCAGTCAGGGCACGGCCCTGTCCGCACCGATGAGCGACCCA
>CAZUSC010000035.1:0-10445 GCA_964622915.1 uncultured Candidatus Saccharibacteria bacterium
ATCACGACGAAGAACATATACCGTTATTTGTCCATCATTTAATAGCGTACCGGATTTAACGGCTGATGCAGTGCTTGAAAAAAGATGCCCAACAACCGCTTTCGCTCCTTCTTTTACTAGACTAGGAGTAGCTGTAATTAGATAAGCACGATGAGCTGACCATCCTCCCTGCCCATTCAAAACTCCGTCATTATAACTATTAAAATTATCGGTAAATATCGTAGCTGCGGAAACTCCAAAACCCCATGTCAAAATTCCACAAAAAATTAATATGCTTAAAAGAATTTTACTTTTATTTTTCATGAAAATATTTAAAAACCAAGTAAATCATATTTATACCAACTGAACCTAATCCCTTCCTCCGTCTTCCGCCACTACTAGTCGATACGTGGCGTAACTGCGTTTGCCGCGCCGTTGTAATCTAATCTTTAACATGCAAGGGATATTAATTGGATGTTGCCTTTCAGTCAAGGCTGCTTAGCTTGTAGTACGACCATACTTAAACACTCATTTTGGCGGCGGCCTCGCTCGTCATCTCGGCGATATCCTGCAGGCTGACGGAATAGATTTTAGATTGGCCGTTGCCGGGCATTGTTACGCCATAGAGCACTTGGGCCTGGCCCATAGTCTCTCGATTATGGGTAATAATAATACATTGCGTTCGGGCACTAATTGCTTTAAGGATATGGGACAAGCGGCGCGAATTGGCTTCATCCAAAGCAGCATCAACCTCATCCATCATTATAAAAGGGGGCTGGCTGGCCTCGGTAATAGCCAAGAGCAGTGCCAGGGCCGTCAAAGCTTTTTCGCCGCCCGACAGCAGACTAATTGGCCGCGGGCGCTTGCCTGGCGGCGTTACCACAATATCAATCCCGGCTACTTCGCGTCTTAGCTCCGCCTGCCCGCCATCGAATAGGCTAATAAAATAGCGGGAGAAAATCTGATTTATTAGATTAAATCGTTCCTGAAAATTTGCACTAATATTTTTGGCTAGCTCCGCTTTTAAGGCTAGTAGGTTACTGGCAGTATGGCGAATGTCCTGGATCTGATCGTGTAAATCCTGATAGCGTTTGGCTACTTCTTCATATTCTTTGAGCACAATGGGGTTTATTTCGCCGATGCTGGCCAGCCGGCTAGATAGGCGATCCAACTGACGCCGATCAGGCGCTGAAGCAACCGGCGGAGCTACCTGACTTTCGGCCAGCATATCTGAACCCAACTCCCGCAATATTTCTTGCTCTAGGTTATACAGCTCGCGCCTGGCCTGCTCGGTGGCGGCCAGCGCAGCAGCCCCTTCTCGCTCGGCGGTAATTTCCTCCATGCGAGCCTCTTCCAAGGCCCGGATGGTATCTTCTTGGTGCTCCGCTTGTGCCAACTTTTTTTGCTGCAACACTACTTCCAACTCTTTTAAGCGCTTCTTATCTGGCGGTAAAGCAGTCGGCAGTTGTTGTAACTGATTTCTTTTTTCTTGCTCGATAGCCTTAAGGCGGGCAACTGCCTGCAGCGGTCCTTCCAATTGCTGGAGGACGGAGCGCGCCAGACTAATAGAAGTATTATCGCTAATTCGCACTAATAAATCGTCTATGGCAGCCGTGAGGGTCATGGTTTCTGCGCGGGAAATGGACTTGTTTTGTTGAATGTCGAGCAGGATCTGCCGGCAATGATTAAGGAGGAGACGAGTTTGTTTTAGCCAGTCAAAATGTAATGAAGCAGATTTCATTTCCTGCAGTTTCACTTCAGCCTCGGCGTGTTGGGCGGCCAAATCTTCAATGGCCGCTGTCAAGCTCTGGCGCTGGCGCAAATTTGTCTCTTGCTCCTGTTGGGCTGCTTCGTACTTTATTTTTTCCTGTTGCCATTGTTGCTGGAGTTGTCTAGCGGGACCAGTTTGTTGCAGCTTTTGCCAATGAGCTTGTTCAATCGACTGCCGGGCTTGCCGCGCTTGCTGAATATTAGCCTGACCTATTTGCAACAAGTTCTCGGCATCGCTGACTGACTTCATTGCTTGGTGCCAAGCATTTTGATACCAGGACAATTGTTGTTGGGCATATTCTTCGGCCACTGCCGCTCGCTCCTGATACAAATCTGCCTGCCGTTTTAAAACTTGGCGGCGGGGCAGCAATTCCTGGATTATCATTTCCACTTCATGAGCATGTTGCTGGCTGCTGGTAAGTTTACGGTCTGCTTCCGCCAATTTAATTTGCAGGGAGCGGACACCGGTGGCCTCATCAAAAAGCTCTTGCCGTTCCGCGGCGGACGCCGTCAAATAACGATCCACCATCCCTTGGGAAATTACCGTATAACTTTTCGCCCCGATTCCGGCCTCGGCCAACACTTTTTGTAAATCAATTAGACGGACTGCATCGCCATTGACCAGATAAGTACTCTCGCCATCGCGAGTTAAAATACGGCTAACGGTAACCTCTGCCGCCTCAACCGGGAAACGACCTGACTCGTTATTAAAAGTAAGGTTTACCACCGCTTTATGACTGCTGCGAGCAGTACCGCCGCCGGAGAAAATAACATCGGTGCGCTGGTGACTGCGTAACTGTTTGGCCGACTGCTCCCCTAGAACCCAACGGACGGCCTCCGCTAAATTACTTTTTCCGCTACCATTTGGTCCAATCACAGCCGTAATACCCGATTGAAATTCCAGACGAATGTGGCCGGCGAAGGATTTAAAGCCTTTCAGCTCAATGGCTGTTAACTGCATTGAGATATCGTACAACAAAAGAGGACGCTCTACACTAGGCAGTAGTGTGTAAAGCCAATAAAGAGCAATGAGTGACCCCGCAGCTTATTTTGGGCTTAGACTGTCACTGCTACTAGAAACGAGATGATCATGATGACGGCTAGCAAAAATTGCATAACATTTGCTCCTAAAATTCCCAACGTCGACAGAACGGCTACCTTCATGGCCTTCTCCTGTGATTTTCCTTCCAGTAAGGCGCCCATGAAACTGCCTAAAAAAGCTCCAACAAATATTCCTGACGGACCGCCAAGTAAGCCAATCAAAGCACCTAAGAGCGCACCCAGGAGGGCCTTACGCTGTCCGCCGCCGGCCCGTGCTCCAAGCACTGACCCGGCATAAGACACCAGCCAGGCCAGCAAACTAATAATTCCGAATATAACAACCGTGGAGGGGGCAATGGTCGAAAAACCTGTTCCGATGGCGTAAATTAAGATGCCCACAAAAGCTAAAGCTACGCCGGGCAGCCCGGGTAGGATTGTGCCAACAAGGCCGAGCAGCAGAAAGACCGCTGTAATTAACCAAAGCAATAAACCAGACATCCTACAATTCCGATTTATCCATTTGCTCTAGTTTGGCTAGAGCAACGCGGGCAGCATTTTGCTGGGCTTCCTGCTTACTGGTGCCCACTCCCTCCCCAAGACTCTTGTCGCCAAGGTAGGCCCCGACCACAAACTCTTTTTCATGGTCCAACCCCGATTCGCTTAGTACTTTATAGACGGGTGTGACACGAAATTTCTCCTGGGCCAGCTCTTGAAAGCGACTCTTACTATCAATATGTAATCCTTGTTCCTCGACCTCGGTTAGTTTGGAAACGATATAGACATCAATCACTTTCTTGGCCGCTTCATACCCTTGGTCTAAGTATAAAGACCCAATCACTGCTTCAATAGCGTTAGCTAAAATATATTCGCGGGCCTTACCTTCATCTTTTCGCTCACCGCGCGACAGCAGCAAATAGCTGTCCAAATCAAGTTCATGGGCAATTTTTGACAGCATTTCTCCCCGCACAATTGCCGAGCGCAGATTAGTCATGTCGCCTTCCGGCAAATTGTAGTTATGGTAGAGGTGATCGGTGACGACTAATTCCAACACCGCATCGCCGAGAAACTCCAGACGCTCATTGTGCTGCAGCTCAAAGGAGGGGTTTTCATTAAGGTACGATCGATGCACCAGAGCTTGGCGCAACAATAGCTGGTTCTTAAAAACAATCCCCAATTTTTCTTCTAATGGTTTTAAGTCTTTATTCGGCGACATAAGAAATTAAAAGTTCAAAAATAAAAATGCAAAACTGAAACTAAAAATTCAAAAATTAATTAGTGCCATCCAGAGGTTCAGGTTTTAACTTCAAGCTTTGCCTTTTAAGTTTCTTTTACTCATCCTTCCTCGGCTCGCCCATGTTCTTATAAATCGTTCCCAATATGCCGTTAATAAACTTGCCGGAGCTGGCCCCGCCAAAGGTTTTCGCTAACTCAATCGATTCATTGATGGCGACTTTGGGCGGCACGTCCTCGGCATTGGCAAATTTAAGCTCATAAATACCAATGCGCAACACATTGCGGTCAACGTTAGTAATTTGCGCCAGTGGCCAATCCGGAGCGGAATCTGTAATAAGCTGGTCGATTTCTTTGAGGTGTTTTTCTACGCCAAAAACTAAATCGTATATAAAGTCGGTATCATCCATGCCGGGGGCAAATTCTTCCACGTTGTGCTTCGTAATGATTTTGAGCAAACTTTTTTTTTGCTCACGGACATCCCACTCAAAGAGACTTTGTAGGGCGATGGACCGGCTAAGATGGCGATTGGCCATGGTGAGGGTACATTAAAGTTCAAGCTCTACAACAAGTTATATCCAAAAGAAGAGCATCAGTCAAAGCGTGAAGCTCTTCTTTTTTGCCAGCCGATCTAATTAAGCGGCTTCCCGAGCTTTTTCTTTCGCTTTACGCTCTTTCTTATTAATATCTTTAAGCACGTTAATAACCTCATGTCCCTTGTACGTGCCACAAGTGGGGCAGGCAGTGTGCGGCGGGATACTGGATTGACACTTCGGACAGGCAATCAGCTTCAGGCCTTTTAAGGCATGATGGCTCCGGCGCATGTTGCGCTTCGATTTGGCGGTACGTTTTTTAGGAACGGCCATAGCTTAGATTAGAAAATAGAGAAGTAAGAATTAAGAAATAAGAATATAGTAAGCGGGGGAAAACGCAATAGCCTCACGCTCTCTCTATTGTCCAGTGTTACGTGCTACGGGACGTCTATAAAAAAATGCCCGGCCGCAGCACGTGCCGGGCGGGTAAGTATCACGTCGTTTCGACGGACTCCGTGTCCCAATCGGTGGTGTCGCCCCAATCGCGGATCTTGAGGATCAAAACAGCAAACGGGAAAACACACAGTGTGACCATGCGGACGTTCTGGTCTTCGCCCAGGGCGCTGAATACTAGGGCGGAGACAACCCAAGCAAGTACCAGCAACGCGCCGACTAAAGTCCAGGCGACGTACCATGTGGAGACCACACGAGGCAATCTCCGCGGTACGTAGGGCAGACAATCATTACACACGCAACTTTTCACGTTCATATACCTACACCTCCTAAACGAAAGAACACCCAAACAACAAACCCAAAAGGGACGTCCAGCGGGAGTACTTCCTTGGACAGCTCTCTTGAGAGCTGCTACATAATACCTAAGCTAATGCAATAGTCAAGGCTCCCGTTTTAGCTCATTACCAGCCTCGAGTGTGTTTAGGTTTTGATTAGTTTAGCAACTGGAGAATAAGTGCGACGGTGGTAAGGAGTGATGCCAAGAGAGAAAAGAGCAGTTAGATGTGCTTTGGATCCATAACCTTTGTGGGAAGCAAAACCATAAGCGGGAAATTTCTTATCCAGCTTAATCATTAATTGATCACGGTGCACTTTGGCCAAAATACTGGCGGCGGCGATCGAAAAACATTGCGCATCGCCGTCAATAATATTTATAGCAGGAATTGTAGGATGAATTTGAGCGGGCGTGCCATCAATGAGCAATAGTTCTGGGGCAATGTTTAATTTATCAATCGCTCGCTGCATGGCTAAATGTGAAGCTTTCCTAATATTCAGCCGCGATATTTCCTCCACGCTGGCTTCACCGATTGCCCATGCCTGCGCGTTATTTTTAATAAATGTGTTGGCGCGCTCGCGTTGAGTCGCTGATAGCAACTTGCTATCACGTATAACTGGAAATTCGAAATTCGAAATTGGAAATTCGCGGCTGAACACGACAGCCGCGGCCACTACTGGTCCGGCTAATGCTCCCATTCCTACTTCATCAATACCGGCAATCAAGGCAATATTCTGGTCCCAATATTGCTGCTCGTGTTCCCAAGACGGGTTAATCATGAGCTCCTGGCAGGACTCGAACCTGCGCACCTCCCTTAGGACGGGAGTGCTCTAATCCCCTGAGCTACAGGAGCACAGCTAGCTTCACTATAGTACTAATATGAGTAATGTAGGCAAGAAAAAAGCCGAGAGGTGCAGGACTCTCGGCGGTCGACTAGAAGCCGCAACTGGCGGCGTGGATGCAACCGTGATAATTTCCTTTCCTGAATTGTCTCATTGCGGATCTCAAACGGTAATGATAGACCTCTGCTCCATCCCGGCGGTAGTCCTGATCTGCGGCCAGGTTCCTCATCGCTCGCAGTGCCTCATCGCGCTTGGGAGGCGTCGCTGGTCTCTGGGAGACAGCTGCCCAACTTAAGGGGATGGTTTGGGCCGCGGCGAGAGCTGTGCAGGTCTGAAGGAACAGGCGTCGAGAGATTTCTGCTGGTGAAACCATAGGTCCTCCCTATCACGTCCATTAAACAGTAGTGAACACCTAACTGACGCTACGCTGGCCAGTCCCTATGAAAGTGTCGCAACGGCCAATAAAAGTCAAAAGAAAATATCTTAGCCAGGCTAGTGGCGCTATAATGCAGGACATGACTACGATTTTTTTTCTGCGTCACGGGCCAACCAAAGAAAATAAAGAAAATAGAATTCAGGGCCAACAACCTGGCAATATTATTGTGCGTGATACTGAACAATATCTGGCGGCTGTTATCCCTCTCCTGCGTGACAAACAAATAGATTTGCTATTGTCGTCTGATTTAGAACGCGCCGTAAAAACTAGAACCATGTTGAAAGGTTTTTTGCAGTTGCCACAGCTCAAGGAATCAATTACTCCCCTGCTGCGGGAGAAAGCGATGGGGTTCTATGAAGGGATGATTTGGGAAGAAGTACCAGTAGCGTTTCAGGATCAGCGCGGTCAGGATTTATATAATTTTCGGCAGTTTGGCGGCGAGAACAACGAAGATGTGCTGCGGCGGGTGCAGTCTTTTCTCCAGCACACCGCTCTGCAATATCCCCATCAGCATGTTTGTTGTGTGACACATGCCGGCTGGCTTAAGCAATTAGCCGCCCTAGCCCAGTCCGAGGCTGTGACCTCGGACGGCTGGACAATGCGCACAGCTATTTACGAAGCCGGCCTCGGCCCCGTCGGTAAACTAAGCTATTTTCACCCGATTCCAATTAAGGCGGAGCTGCCGGACGAGGATGATTAACTACCACTAAGCTCTCTTGCATGGCAGACTAAATACTGGCAATATTCGACCCATATGAAAACAAAGCAAATCTACCCCTTTCGTCGCAATAATATTGGCAAAAACATTGGTATTATTTTGCTGGTTATGCTGGTTGGAGTCTCTTTAGTAAGCCTGTATAGCCGGCCGCTGGAGGAGCGCGAGGAAGTAAGCCTCTCTCGCATTGCCCAAGAAATTAACGCTGATAAAGTAGCCAATCTGGCTATTCAGCAAAATGAGCTAGTTGTCACTTTAAAGGATGGGGCGTCCGCTAAACTAGTAGCCCAAAAAGAACCAGATGCCTCCGTTACCGAAACTTTCCGCAATTTGGGTATTGCCGAAAGCAAGTTGAGTGCTATTGATTTGGACGTAAAAAAACCATCCGGACTGGGCTTTTGGACGGCCACCCTTTTGCCGCTCCTGCTGCCCTTCCTGCTGCTAGGGGCTTTCCTGTGGTTTATGATGCGCAGTGCGCAGAACGTTGGCAACCGAGCGATGTCTTTTGGACAAATGACCAAAACACCAATTGAAGCAGCTAGCAAAAAGAAAAAGACCACTTTTGCCGATGTGGCTGGTAACGTGGAAGCTAAAAATGAGTTGGAAGAGGTCGTGGAATTCTTGCGTCACCCCAAAAAATTCCAAAAAATGGGCGCCCGTATCCCTCGGGGTGTTTTGTTAGTCGGTCCTCCCGGTACCGGCAAAACTTTGATGGCGCGGGCCGTGGCTGGCGTTGCGGGCGTTCCCTTCTTCAGTATTTCCGGCTCCGTATTCGTCGTAATGTTCGTCGGTGTTGGCGCTTCCGTAACCGGTGACACGCCGGTTCTCATCAAGGAGAACAAAACCACGAAGCTTGTACCAATTAGCCAGTTAGTTGATCGTTTCTATAAGGATGATGCAAGTGATTACGTCGTGGCGGTAAAAGACGTTCAAACTCTTGGTTGGCGCGAAAAAAAATCAAAATTCAAAGGTTCACCAAAGCGATTCTTCGGCGGCAGTGCCTGGGCTAATGTACAGGGTGTGTATCGCCACCGCGTAAAGGAGGTTTATGAGATTGAATACCTTGGCGGCAAGCTGAAAACAACCGGCGACCATAGCGTATTTGTCCGTACGCGCAATGGCGTACATCCCAAAGAGGCACGTGATCTGAAACCTGGTGATGTTTTGGTGCAGCTCCCCATGCGTGTCCGAGGAGAGTTTCAAGCCAATAGTGGCACTCCGCACTCAACCCGTGCCCATCAATTTATCACCCAAGCACCAGAAATGTACGTGCGCGTTGATGAGGATCGATCAGAAGCCACTAATCAGTATGCCTATGCGCTGGAACAAAAAGGCCAACTAAGCCAACAAAACATTGCTCAACATTTAGGACTCTCTCAAATGACCATCAGCAAGTGGCAGCGTGGCATTCACAAGCCGCGCGCTTTTACTCACCTGGCTACACGTACGCCAATCCCGACCGAGGTAAGAGTCACTCCACAGTTGCTCAAACTATTTGGATACTACACGGCCGAGGGGCGAGAAAATGGAAGCTTGCAATTTGTCTTTGGGAAACACGAGACTGAACTCCACCAAGACGTATTCAAGCTTATGCGGCAAGTCTTCCAGCTTGACCCAACGCTAGAAGAAACAGAGGATAACACGCTACGCATTACTTATTATTCCGCCCCTCTTGGCCGTTTCTTTGCTCGCCAGTGCGGGACCGGATCGCATCGCAAACACATCCCCACCCTGCTCTGGGACCTGCCGCGTGAACATTTTCTTGCCTATCTGGAAGGCTACTCCGCTGGCGATGGATACGAAACACAAGAAGGCAAACTTTCCATGACTTCCGTAAGCCACCAGCTCATCCGTGAATTAAGCTGGTTGTGCGGTATGCACGGCCTGCCGGCGGGCGTACGCCACATGGAGCTTCCAGCCGGGCGCCTCATCAAACATAAGCCGCTACCGGCCGGGGAGTCATGGAATCTTATTATTGGAAAATCTAACAATCCGTTTGTTCAGGCCGAAGTTATAACTCCGCAAGGGGGCAAAAAACCAGTTGTAAAATCGGTTCGTCGCCTGCCCTATGACGGATTTGTGTATGATTTGTGCGGCTGCGATAACGAGGCGTTCTTTGGTGGAGAAAAACCAGTACTGCTTCATAACAGCCGCGTGCGTGATATATTTGGTAAGGTCAAACGCCACGCTCCGGCTATCCTCTTTGTAGACGAGCTCGATGCCGTCGGCCGGCACCGGGGCGCCGGTTTGGGCGGCGGCCACGATGAGCGGGAACAAACCCTTAATCAGATTTTGGTAGAGATGGACGGCTTTGAGCAAAACGACAACGTCATCGTTTTGGCGGCCAGCGTGACTGGCGATACTCCAATTCTGACTAAAGATAAGGAAACAGGAGAAATTGCTTTGAGACCGATTGGGGAGGTTGTCGATGAGTATTATGGGCAAGGCGAGGAAGGTCAGGAAAAAACAGCTAACTTTGAAGCGTTGGGTTTTCAGAGCAAGCCTGACAAACGCCGGCACCGCCTATTGTTTGGTAACAGTGCCTTTGTACCAGTGCGTGGCGTGTTTCGACACATGGTAAATGAGGTGTATGAAATAAAGCATCTCGGCGGAACGATACGGGCAACTGGTAATCATTCAGTCTTTGTGCGGACGAGAAAAGGGCTGGAGACCAAGGCTGTATCACAGCTGATACCAGGAGACATTTTGGCAGACATTCCATATAAGGCGAACCGGACGAACGCGCGCCAGCGGCAGATTCGAGCCCATGCGTTTGCTGCTAGCTGGTCATTACAACTGCCTATCTACGCGCAGAACGCAGCCGTGGCCAAAGAGTACGAGTTTGCGGTGGCGAATCGCGGTATATTTGCGCAGGCAAGCATTGCCCAACAGATTGGGGTAGCACAAACAACGGTGTCAAAGTGGCAACAAACAGATCGAATGCCCCGGTCTATCAGCCGCGCGTATTTCAAGCACGAGCTGCCTGAAGAGGTGGCTGTTACCACCCCTCTCTGTCGCTTACTGGGATATTATGCGGCGGAGGGGTATGCCCGGAAGGAAATAACATTTACGTTCAACACTGCCGAGAAGGAATATATCGCTGATGTCCAAG
>CAZUSC010000036.1:0-11129 GCA_964622915.1 uncultured Candidatus Saccharibacteria bacterium
ACTTTTTTGCTGGGCGACATGTTGGAGCCCGTTTCAAACCTCAAGATAGATTTACTGGTAAGCAACCCTCCATATTTACCCGCCGAAGCTTTAGCGAAGGCTGGATGTTCCGCTGAAACCCGTGGTCTCAACTTTGAGCCATGCATTGCCTTGGACGGCGGCAGCGATGGACAGCAATTTTTAAAGCAGATCCGCTCGTGGAAAATTCCGGCTGTGATAGAAACGACTGGCGGAGAAATAGAAGTTAGTAACAGGTAACCAGTAATCAGTAACGAGTACTTAGGTTGTAGGTTGTAGGGATTAGGTGTTGTAGTACGGACTCGTCGAACTGCCAAATCGCGTCTACCACCTACAACCTACTAACTACAACCTCAGTAATTATTCGGACTTCTTTTTGGATTGATCAGCTGGTTGCTTGTCGGCACCGTCGGCTGCGGCGCCCTCGGCACCTTCGGCAGCCGGAACTTCCTTGTCTGCCACGCCTTCCACGGCCGTGACATCGGCGGTAGTAGCTTCGGCTAATTCCTCATCAATTTCTTCCTGCGTGCGAGGAGCCTGCACCAAAGCTACGACGTCATCCTGTTCATGAAAGAGTGTAATGGCCGCTGGTAGGTTGAGGTCCGCAATACGAATCACCTTGGCGAAGTCGTCTAAAACAGAAATATCAATCTCAATATCGTGTGGCAGATGTTGGGGCAACGCTTCCAAATCAATCGTGTCGAGACTGCGCACCAACACGCCGCCTTGATCCTTGACGGCTGGTGATTCGCCAATAAAACGCAGCGGCACTTCGGCGCGAATTGGCTCGTCCAAGCGCACTTGGTAAAAATCGACGTGCAGCAACTTGCGGTGCACGGGATGGTACTGAACTTCGCGAATAATGACGGTGTGTTCTTTGCCTTCAGCCACGTCCAAAGCGACCAGCGAGGTTGAGCCCGCGGCGCTAAAAACCTTGGCGAATTCCTTCTCCGGCACTTGTAGGCTAACTGATTTCAAGCCGTGTCCGTATAAGACGGCGGGCAAGAAACCCTGCTGTCTGGCTTGGCCTAAACTGCCGCTTCTCGGCTCTGCGGTTAATGAATGTCCTTTTGCCATATGCAAAGAATTGATACTAGATGAGGTTGGTGTGAATCAGGGTGACACGAGCCGGGGCCCCCCGCTGGCGCGCAAGTTCTGAGCACCTGTGGGGTGAAGGCGAGTGGCAGGACCCTGATTTACAGCTTGTCTATTTTCTAACTAAAAACTGCGCATCTTTATTCGTACGCTCAGTTTTAACAGCCTAAACTATTTGCGATGACTCGTCAATGACTTCACGGCATTTTTGTCTTCTTTGAGAATTTCGTAAATGTTAAGCAGCTCGTTGCTGGAAACCTCTTTACTGCCAAAGAATTTCTTGGTATCAGCCGCCGTCATATCAGTTACCAGCCCCAGGCTTACAATGCCCAGGCCAGTCATCGCCACCATGGCGACAATGGAGCTTTCACAGCGCGAGCAAGTAACATAAACCACCGTGGCGTCATCTTCTTCGCCAATAACTTGAGACCCGTCTAGGTCGTACTCCGCGCTGCAGAAGGGGCAGCGGGAGACAAAGTGCATATTGTCATCGAACTGCATAAGTGTTTATTACATGATAGTCCAAAAAAGGCTGCTTGTCAATTATATAAACTCGTGTTTGGTACAACTATAGTGTCCAATTTTCTTAAGTGATGCTGCTGATCTCCAGCGGCAAAACGCGCCTAAATTTACTGTAAACCTGGACTGATTCTGCCACGCCAACCAGCAGCAACGTCACCAGTAAGTTTGACCCGCCGTAACTAACCAGCGGCAAGGGAATTCCGGTCACCGGCAGTAGACCCATGTTCATTCCGGCACTGACCAAGAGGCTAACAATTAATAATGAATACACGCCGACGCAAAATAACTGCCCGAACATGTCGGTGGTACTGCGAGCAATCACCAATAAACGCCAAAGGATTACGGCGTACAAGGCCAGGACAATAGTGAGCCCTATTAACCCTAGTTCTTCGCCAATGCTAGCAAAAATAAAATCGGTATGTTGTTCGGGCAGAAATTGCAACTGGGACTGCGGCCCATGCCCCAACCCCCGACCGGAAATCTGGCCGGAACCAAGCGCAATCATTGATTGATTAATATTGTAGCCAGCGCGCAACGGATCCTGCGCCGGGTTCAAAAAAGTTAGAATACGTTCCTTTTGATAGTCAAGCAGTCCCCATTGCCAGCCGCCAGCGGCCAGCAACGCCGCGATCACTCCGAGCACGAGCACTTGCCGCCAGGGCAGGCCTAAAAAAATTATCAGACTAGCCCAGGAGGACAGCAATAAAAAAGCCATACCAATATCCGGTTCGCTTAAGACCAAGGCCACCGGCACCACGACCAGGGCGGCGCTGATGGCCACCAACCGCCAGTTAATACCTTTATAGCGGCTAAAGAGCCAGGCCAGTGTTACGATCAGGAACGCTTTCATTAATTCCGATGGCTGGATCTGAAAGCCAAAAAACTCCAGACGGGAAATCGTACCGCGAATAACGGGACCAATGGCATTAACGGCAATCAAGCCGGCCAAACCTATCCCGTAGAGAGTGGGTGCATAGCGGTCCCAGGTGTGGTAGGGAATTTTGATGACAGCCGCCATCAAGGTAATTCCTAAGCCCGCCGCCATTAACTGCCGCCAGAACAATGGCGACAGCGTGTCTTGGTTATAAGTCGAGCTTAGCAACATGGCCAGCCCTAATAGAATGAGCAGTACGGCACTAGACAGTAGCACCCAGTCTATTGACGTGAGCAGTTCCTTAAAACGCATTTATAATAGTATTTAGTAGCAAGTATTTAGTATCAAGTATACGACCGAGAAACGCTGGCACTAGTAATTATCTTAATGAACCAGGGTCGCCGATAATGTCGACGACATTATCTTCACGAAACATGTTAGTGCTAGGCAAGCCAATAACCTGATCAATGGCTTGCGGCGGCTTGGGCCATTGGACGGTAAATTCTCGCTGCTCGCCCACTAACAACTTGCCGATAAAGGTCTTCCCTACCCCGATCATGCTGCCCTGCGTATCAAGCGCGACGGCGGTTACTTCCACTCGCTGCCAGTCAAATGTGCTGCTATTCGTAATCACTCCCGGCTGGTCTTCCAGGGTTTGATTCCCCACTGTCTTAGTTTGACGCTCCCGCAAGGATAAAGCGAAACGCGGCAGGTCTAGATTGTCTGGCAGGCGGATAAAATTGACTTCGGGCGGTAAATTGACGGCCACCCGGCCGAGACGCCGCTCTAACGGCAATTTTATATTCAAAGCGGCAACGTATTGGATGGAGCCAGGCAGCACATAAGTGCTCTCACTGGCCTCTTTTATTACTTGGCCGTCAGTATCATAAAGACTAAAGTTTATTTGGTAAGTGGCGACCCCCGCCCGGGGGTTTGGGTTACGCAGCAGGGCCACAATATCTACCACGCGCTCGCCGGCCGCCGGATTATTCTGGGAAATCACGGCTACATCTTCCAAGGCAATAGCCGCGAATTCAGGCGCTGTGGATGGAGTGACTTGTGGGCCGGGCTCCCCCTGACGCGCCAGCAATGCCGCTAGGCCCATCAGCAATCCCCCTAACACCACCAGTGCTCCTAAGGCGTAAGACGTCTTCTTTATAACGCGACTGGAAACCATAGATAAGTATCAGGTATATGGTAGCAAGTATAAAGTATATATTGCTCAAAAGATAAGCTTGCCGTATTCAGTAGTAGGGGATGGCGAATACTGAATACTTGATACTTACTACTCTCTACTCAGACAAGTTGTTATACTACATAGCCATGTCAGCCGATTTCACCCACCTTCACGTTCATAGCCATTATTCCCTCTTAGACGGACTGGGCAAAATCGATCAACTGATTGATCGCACTAAGGAGCTAGGAATGAATGCGCTAGCGCTGACGGATCATGGCGCGCTGTACGGAATAATTGAATTCGTCCAAGCGGCGCAAGCGGCCGGCATTAAACCGATTGTGGGAATGGAAGCTTATTTGGCGCCCAATGGTCACGACAAAAAGCGGGGCAAGATTGACGCCAATCCCCGGCACTTAACGCTGCTTGCCCAAAATAATCAGGGGTACAAAAATCTCATGCAGCTAAGCACGATCGCTCATCTGCATGGCTACTATTACCGTCCGCGCATTGACTACCAACTGTTAGAGAAATACAGCGAAGGACTAATCGTGCTATCCGGTTGCTTAAACGGCGATATTGCCCGCGCCATTATTGCCAACCGGCCAGCCGATGCTAAGAAATTAATTGAGTGGCACCTGGAGCGATTTGGAGCGGATCGATTTTATCTGGAGGTGCAGGATCATCCCAATTTAGCTGATCAAAAAAAGGTCAATGAAGCTCTGTTCAGCTATGCCAAGCAATACAAATTATCATTAACGGCTACGGCCGACAGCCACTATATCCACGCCGATGATGCCCACGCCCAGGATGTCCTAGTCTGCGTGCAAACCGGTAAAACAGTGGATGATAAAGATCGCCTGTGTATGTTGGATGAAGATTTATCTCTGAAAAGTCCCCAAGAACTAAAAGAGGCTTGGCAGGAGCACCCGGAAGCGATCGACAGCACCCAGAAGATTGCCGCCATGTGCCAGGTAGATTTTACTTTCGGCGTAAATAAATTACCGCACTATCCCCTGCCCGCTGGCCAAACACCCGACCAGGCTTTGCGCGAGGCTGCCCAGCGGGGTCTGGCGATTCGTTACGGCCGGAGTATCCCCCATGGTGCGTTGGAGCGACTGGATTATGAATTGAGCGTAATTCAGAAGACCGGCTTTGCGTCTTACTTCTTAATCGTGGCTGATTTTGTTAATGAAGCCAAAAGGCGCGGAATATTGGTAGGGCCAGGCCGCGGCAGCGCCGCCGGCAGTATTGTTTCTTATCTTACTAATATTACTAACCTCGATCCCCTGCATTACAATTTACTGTTTGAAAGATTTCTAAATCCCGATCGAGTATCCATGCCGGACATCGATTTGGATTTTGCCGATGATCGCCGGGGAGAAGTAATTGACTACGTCCGCGCCAAGTACGGACAAGAACACGTCGCCCAAATTATTACCTTCGGAACGATGGCTGCCCGCGCGGCTGTCCGCGATTCCGGCCGAGCGCTCGGCTTCCCCTATTCCTTCTGTGACACTATCGCCAAAGCAATTCCGGCGTTCACAAATTTTGAACAAGCGTTACAGCCGGGCACAGAACTCCACGAGATATATACTTCCGATCCCCAGGCAAAAAAATTGATTGACACCGCCAAAAAATTGGAAGGGGTCTGCCGGCACGCTTCTACTCATGCCGCCGCGGTAGTAATTACCGACGAGCCCTTGACTGACTACGTACCCCTGCAACTTTCTAGCAGCGCTGATGGCAGCAAAGACACTGTCACGCAATACGCCATGGGGCCGGTTGAATCACTGGGACTGCTCAAGATGGACTTTTTGGGACTGAAAAACCTTACCGTCTTGCAAAGATCAGTGCAGCTAATTGAGCAACGCCGGGGCATAAAAATTGATTTAGATAATTTGCCGGAAGGTGACGGCGCCACTTATCGTCTGCTGCAGGAAGGTAAAACGGTCGGTATCTTTCAGTTAGAGTCCGCCGGCATGCGCCGCTACTTAAAAGAGCTTAAGCCCACAGAATTTGAAGACATTATTTCTATCGGCGCCTTGTATCGGCCGGGCCCGATGGAATCCATCCCTGACTTCATTGCCGCCAAGCACGGCCGCAAAGCCATTACCTATCTGCATCCGACCATGGAGCCGATATTGCAAAAAACTTATGGCGTGATCGTTACCCAAGACCAAGTGCTGCAAATCGCCCGGGAATTTGCCGGCTTTACTTATGGTGAAGCAGACATTCTGCGCAAGGCCGTAGGAAAGAAAATAAGGAAGCTACTTATAGAACAGCGGCAAAAATTTATTGAGGGTGCGATGACCACGCACAGTCTTGATCAGGGTACGGCGCAAAAAGTGTGGGATTTTATTGAACCGTTCGCTCGCTATGGTTTCAATCGAGCTCATGCCGCCTGTTACGCCATGATTGCTTACCAAACTGCCTACCTCAAAGCCAACTACACGGCGGAATTTATGGCGGCCCTCTTAACTTGCGATGAAGGCAACACCGATCGCCAGGCAATCGAAGTAGCTGATGCCGCTAGTTTCAAGCTCCCTATCTTGCCGCCTGATATTAACGAAAGTGAGCACGACTTTACGGTGGTGGATACAGAAGATAAACAGTCCGGTATCCGTTTTGGTTTGGGAGCTATTAAAAATGTCGGACACAACACTGTCGACGCCGTTATTGCCGAACGGCGCCTCAATGGACCTTACCAAGATATTGGCGATTTAGTCCGGCGGCTCGATTCGAAGAACTTAAACCGCAAATCAATGGAAAGCTTGGCTAAGGCCGGCGCCTTTGATCAGTTGTCAGAAAGAGCCGCCGTGCTGGCCAACTTGGAGCGCTTGCTGGAATTCAGTCACGACTTGCATCGTCGGCAAGACAAGGGACAGCAGAATCTTTTTGCGGGTGGCGGCGCCACACTGGCCTTACCCTCCCTGCAACTAACACCCGTGGCTGCGGCCAGTAAGGATCAGCGCTTACAATGGGAAAAGGAGCTGCTGGGATTATATGTATCCGAACATCCGCTGCTTGAACTGCAGGAAGAATTATCCCGTGCCGTCCAAAATATTGTTGATCTAAAAGACGCTCGTCCCGGTAGCACACTACGCGTCGCCGGTATTGTCACTCGGATAAATAAAATTATTACAAAAAGCGGGCAACCGATGCTGTTTGTCACACTGGAAGATCTCACCAGTACTGTGGAAGTATTAGTGTTTCCTAAGCTGCTGGCTGCTACTAGCAGCCTGTGGACCGACAACGCCAAATTAATTGTGGAAGGCAAACGCAGCGAAAAAGACGGGGACTTAAAAATTCTGGCCGATCACGCTTGGGAATTATCGCGCACTACTTTAGCGCAGCTGCCGGCTGCCAAGAATACTGCTACTGCTCGCCCGCCCACGCGACTTAAAATACGAGTTCCCGCTTCGCTTAACCGCCAGGGATTAGAGAAGTTACGCCAAGTGCTGCAGCAAAATCATCACGCGCCAAACGGTTTAGTGGTAGAAATGGTAATTATTCGTGACCGCGTGCCGATGAACATTGCCACTCAATACAAAATCAAGCGTGATCCGGAGATCTTAGATGCTCTTGCTCGTATTGTGGGAAGACAATCACTTTCATACGTTTCTTAGTAGACAGATGTCCGTTCAACTAGTTTTGCCGCCTCGTACGATTGCCTTGGTAACCGGCGTGGTCATGCTCCTTCTGGCCGGAGGGTTGGGATACATCTATTTACCTAAAGCGAAAATTGTTGTTACGCCGAGGATTAACACTCGTGTAGTTGAACAAGATATTCTGCTTTCCACCAAAGCAACGGAGCCGGATTTTATCCGTTTTGTATTGCCGGCCCGCCTGGTTGAGACGGAAGTTAAGGCCGGCCGCCAGTTCAACCGCTCCCAAGAAAACCTGGCCGAAGATTTTGCTAAAGGCCAAGTGACGCTCCGCAACGAGCAAGAAGAAGCCCAAGAGCTGTTGCCTAAAAGCCACCTGCGGCATGAGGCAACCGGCGTTTTCTTCTTAACTGATAAAGCTGTATCCATTCCTGGTAAAGGAGAAATCAAAGTAGGAGTAACGGCTAAAGAGAAAGGCGCCAAAGGTGAGGTAGCGCCGGGAAAATTTATTGTTGATAAGCTGCCCTCTTCCCTGCAAAGTGTTGTCTATGCGGAGAGTTCCCAGAAGTTTACAGGCGGGCTTGCCTCGGGCAGCGCTTTAACAGAGGAAGAAATAAATAAGGCCAAGGAAGAACTACTGCAGGAAGCAAAGGGAGAGGCCGCGGGGCAGCTTACCGCCCAGGCGGGCGGAGCGAATATTAGTCCTGATCTAACATCGATGGAGGTGCAATCAGCTAATGTTTCTGCCGCTCCCGGCAGTCGTGCTGCCCAGTACGAGGTGGCTCTCACGCTAAAAGCCAAAGGAATGGCGGTCGACTCCAATGATCTGTTAAGTCTGACTCTGCTGGCACTGCGTTCAAAACAATCAAATGATGAAGAATTTATCTCGTATGAGCCTGAATCATTTAACTACACAATTAAGCGCGCGGATTTTGAACGGGGGGAAGTCTTAGTTGGCAGCAAGCTTTCTGGCACATTCGGATCCAAAATTGGTGCCAGTTCGCTATCTTCAAACAACATTGCCGGCCTTTCCGCTGCCGAAACAAAAGAGCGCTTCGAGCAACTGCCGAACATTCAATCAGCCGAGGTTACTTTCTCCCCCTTTTGGGTTAAATCCGCCCCCTCTCGGCCGCAATCAATTGAAATAGTCGTGGAAAACAGAAATTAGTCATTAGGTTGTAGGTGATAGGTTTTAGGTTGTAGTTTATTTGCCGCCGACTACCACCTACTCCCTACAACCTATAACCTTGCCTGGAAAGGTACTGGTCTTGCTTATGCTACACTAAAAGTGCTACAAAATATTGCGATGCCTAAAGATGAGAAAGTTAATTTCGATGCACTGCGCCATAGCACTGCCCACTTGTTAGCAGCGGCCGTTTTAGAATTGTGGCCGGATGCCAAGCTCACTATTGGCCCCGCCATCGAACATGGGTTTTACTATGATATTGAGTTTAGTCAGCCAATTTCCGAGAAAGACTTTTCAGCTATTGAAAAAAAGATGCGTGAACTCGTTCCTTCCTGGACGGAATTTGCTGAACAAGAAGTTAGTATAGAGGAAGCCAAAGAAAAATTTGCAGATAATCCCTATAAGGCAGAACTAATCGAGGAAATCGCAGGTAAAGGTGAACCAATTACCCTTTATACAAGCGGCACTTTTACCGATCTGTGCCGGGGCGGACACGTGGAGAGCCCCAGTAAAGAATTAAAGCATTTTAAGCTGCTCTCGCTTGCCGGTGCCTATTGGCGCGGCGATGAAAAAAATCAGATGTTAACGCGTATCTATGGCACTGCCTTTTCCACTAAAGAGGAACTAGACGCGCACCTCGCTCTGCTTGAGGAAGCCAAGCAGCGCGATCACCGCAAACTAGGCAAGCAACTGGATTTGTTTACATTCTCGCCCCTGGTGGGATCGGGCCTGCCTCTCTTTACTCCTCGCGGCACCATCGTTCGAGAAGAACTTCAGAAATTCTTGTATGAATTGCAGGACGCGCAAGGATATCAACGCGTCACCATTCCCCATCTTGCCACTGCCGAGCTATACAAAACATCTGGGCATTGGGAAAAATTCCAGGAGGCCCTCTTTCATGTCGAAGGTGCCAGCAAGACAGCCTTCGCCCTCAAACCAATGAATTGCCCGCATCACACGCAAATTTACGCTTCCTCTCCGCGCAGCTACAAAGATTTGCCCGTGCGCTATTCAGAAGTTACGACAGTTTATCGTGATGAGCAGGCTGGTGAACTGCAAGGCTTAACGCGGGTACGTTCTATCACCCAGGATGACGGCCACGTCTTTTGCCGCCCCGATCAAATCGCCGAAGAAATAGATCGCATCATGGCCATCATTGATCAATTTTACGCCGCGTTTAATTTATCAATTGATTTCCGGTTATCCCTGCGCGAGCCTGCCAACCCCCAAGCATACTTGGGAGAAGAAGAAATTTGGCAGACAGCCGAGGATGCCCTGCGTTCGGTCTTGCAAGCCAGAAAAATGAATTTCACCGAAGAGCCAGGCGAGGCTACCTTCTATGGCCCCAAGATAGATTTTGTGGTGCGCGATAGCCTGGGGCGCTCCTGGCAGCTAGCCACTATTCAACTTGATTTCAATATGCCTGGCCGCTTTGGTCTCACCTACACCGACCAAGACGGCAGCAAAAAGACGCCCGTCATGATTCATCGCGCGATTTCCGGATCCTTAGAGCGCTTTATGGCCCTTATCCTGGAGCACTTTGCCGGTAATTTGCCGCTATGGCTAGCCCCCACACAAGTTCTTATTTTGCCTATTTCTGAAGAGCAAATGCCCTACTGCCAAGAGGCTGCCGCGCAGCTAAAACAGGCTGGTATGCGAGTAGAAATAGATGAAACTTCAGCCAGTATTGGTAAGAAAATTCGCAATGCCGAATTAAACAAAGTTCCCGTAATGCTTATTGTCGGGAAAAAAGAAGTTGAGGGTAAAACTGCTTCTCTACGCACCCACGCCGCTGGCGATCAAGGTGCTAAACCGGTTGATGAAATTATAAAAAGCCTAACTGAAAAGATTCAACACCGTTTATAACCTCGCGGCCAATTCATTTTTTTAATTTCTACAAATCAAAACTTTAACGGTATCTGTGTGGCGGGAACGGATTCCTGTGCTGGCTCCGGGGAATTATTTTCATCTTTACTGCCCGCTACCTCCTTTTCACCTTCTGCCGGCTGGCCAATAGAACTAATGGTGGTGTCCAATTCGCCGCTTACCTGTGCTAAATAT
Organism: uncultured Candidatus Saccharibacteria bacterium; assembly: GCA_964622915.1. Classification (GTDB taxonomy): domain Bacteria; phylum Patescibacteriota; class Andersenbacteria; order UBA10190; family UBA10190; genus CAZUSC01. The sequence goes on from CAZUSC010000036.1 coordinate 10,539, forward strand.
TCGTTGTAACTCTCATATTTTGCCTGTAATTCCTGCAGTTGTCCCAATGCGTACGCTGCTTGGCTCACCGCATCGGTGGATTCATTCTTAAGCCGTTCGGCGCGTTCTTCCGTAGCAGACGCCAGTTGATTACTTAAATCCTTAACACTATCAATCAATAAGTCTGCCTGCGTCAGTATTTTCTTTGGCTCGCTGCCCGATTCCATTTGATCAACCAACTTAGCAGCATCCGCCTGCACGTATTTTACTGACACCGCGAATTTTTGATCCGGATCATTTGTTAAAAAGCCTTCGGCCTTGCGCTTCAGACGCGTGGCCTGCGTTCCCAGAGTAGCCAAGGTTCCCCTATCCGCTAGATATTGCTTCACAGCCGCCGGTGTCTGGGCCAGCTTGTCCGGACGAAATTTAACCTCCAACGCTCCACCCATTACTAAGGCCGCTACCCCCGCCGCCAGCACCAATAACGCGATTTTGGACATCATTGACATAGTAAACGCATAAGCGTAGCGTATCAACCACTCGTACCTTAGCCCTTTCCTAGTCCAACTCTTTGCTTGCCAGTATAAGGAGAAACGCTGTGAGTATAGTCGC
>CAZUSC010000037.1:0-6963 GCA_964622915.1 uncultured Candidatus Saccharibacteria bacterium
CATTGGCTGGTGGCCAGCCCTGGATGTATCAATGACTGCCAGGCGGCAATGGGCAGCCGCAAAACTTTCAGTTACAATCTCTCCATAGTCATCCGGGCCGCGGTGCCGAAGGCTGCTTCCCATACCCGCAATGACCGGCTGACTAATTACCGCCTTCCCCTTTATGTTTACGACGCCAGCAATACCACACATGCAATTAAGTTAGCAGTTTGGAGTATGTACACAAATCCGAGGCTTTTAAAATATCTGGCTATTGGCTTAGTCGCCATTGGCGTTCTTGCTGGTGGCCTGCTGGTGCCAGTGAAACAAGAGCGAGTAATTTCCTTCGGTATAGATTCATTTGAAACGCACCAGCGCTTATTTGCGCAGCGTGTTTTATCGCAGCAGGCATCTACACAAGGCCAACTGGTTGGGATGGGCGTCATTTTAGTTGATCTACTGCGCGCTGATCAATTAGTTGATGTGCAAGTAACTATTCGATCAGTTGCTTCGGGCGAGGAGCTTGGCCAAGCAACAATACTGGCGAGCTCGATAAAAGATGACCAGTTTGCCCGCGCGTTATTTCCCGCCACTGTGACAGCAACCGCTCAAGATATCCTCATTGAACTAACTGCACCACAGGCGTCACTGGAAAATCCCGTTGGTGTCCGGCTTAATCCACAACAAACGGACGGCAATAATCCGCGTTATGAAAATGGCCGTTTAAAAGAGGGAACACTGGCGATTCTGCTCACAGAAAAGGTGCCGCTGTGGCGCTATCTAGCTACTAACATCGTTCAATATGAGTATCTTTGGCTGCGATCGGCCGCAGCCGTATTGCTGGTGTTCGCGATATTTTTAGTGGGGTCGCAAATTGTTTGGCAGAAAATGTCAGAACGTAAACAGGCAGCGCTCCAAATCGGAATTTTGATATGTTTGGCAGCCCTAGCGTTGAATTCATATCTGGCGGTTACTTCTCAATTCAAAGGCGTTAGTGGCGGCGATCCTTATAACTATCTGTTCATAACGGAGAGTATTTCCCGTTTTCAAAATCCTTTTGAGGGCGTAAAACGCTTGCCCGGTTATCCCTTACTACTATTGCCCGCCTTTTTAAGTCCCAATATAGACGACATTGTAACCATGAGAGTGCTGTCGGCAGTCAGCGCCGCTGCCAGTCTAGTGATACTAGGCTTGTTGGCTAAATCCTTGCATCTTCCCTGGCCCGTGCAATTGATAGCACCCTTGCTGTTGGCCTGGCAAAAGGACTTTTTTTGGACTGCTACACGCCCGGAGCCGTATTCTTTTTATGCCTTTTTGCTATTAACGGCTTTAGTATTATTTTTCAACTCGCAGCGACCATGGCAACAAATACTTTATGGATTGGTGTTAGGGTACGCGGCCATGACACGGCAAGAAGGATTTGTGCTAGCTATTGTACTCGGCAGTGCTTCGGTAATTCGATTGATATACTACCGGCGCGTCAAAAAATACAATTTTAGACGACTAGTTTATAAATTGCTAAGAATGTACCTGCCGGCACTAGTGCTTGTCCTGCCTTTTTTTATAAACAACACGTTTCATTTTGGTAATCCTATCTATACCCCTTATTTTGAAGGGGAACGGCTGCAAATTGTGGATTCGTGGGGCTCGTTCAAAGATTCCGTCGGCGCTGCTTGGGGCGTGATAGGTTCTACTTGGAGACCGACATGGGACCAACTAGAACGCTATGAACTTACCGATCGGATTTTCGTCATTGCACTGCTCGCCGGACTGCTCTGGTCTCTGCCCTGGAGCCAATTGACTAAAAAGATTAGCTCTCCTTTTTATCTGCCGGGAATTTTAAGCTTGCTGGTCCTGCTCTTTATCATCTTAAGCAGCACATTTGGTCAAGTGGCTTTTAGGGGTATGGCTCCGCCGGCGATCGCCGCCGTGCTGTTAATTAGTCCATTGTTTTTTGTCTGGAAAACAAGCTGGAGGGGGGTCTTAGTGTGCCTGGTATTAATTACGCAAATGTTAATTGCAACATGGTTTCATCCTTTTGCCAAGCACTTTCAGCAGTCTTACCCACTAATGGCACTCCTACTAGCCACAATACTTATGGCGCCGGCTCTTAACAGTTTGTCCGTCCGTAGAAAATTTAGCACGATAGCGCTTTCTTCATCCTGGCTGGCCGCATTTTTTGTAATATCATGGATATTATTCGGCAGACTGGAAGGATTTATTGATAAAACTAATGCCGCGACCGCTTTAGATTCAGTGGTATATCGGGCGGTTCAAGCAGCTCGCCGCCTGCCCGAACCGCATGCTATCGGCCAGGCCCATTTGCCTGCTCGCCTATACTTAAATGAAAATGTTCACTTTTTTAACGAGGAGAGCGCGACGTATGAGCGGGAACAATCCTGGCTCAATACTAACAACATACAGACGCTAATCGTGGTCAATGACCTGCCGATTTTCACTCGATTACCATCCAACTGGCAAGAGGCGGCACGGTTTAAATCTGAAGGAAGAGATGAGCGCGTATTTGAGAGCGCAGTTTATACCAAGCAGGAGTAACTACAGACGGTAGGCAATATCCCCCGCTCGCATAAAGTCGCTATTTTTTTCGCCCGCTTCTAGTGCTTGACGACGTAACAACATTTGTCCGGGCATCACATCCTGCTCCACAAAGCGGGCCGTAATCGCATTACCAGCGGTTGAATCCGGGCTGGTTAGTGAAACATAGTATGTTTTGCCGGCCGAATCGGCTATTGGCTCGAATTTAAACGTCTGCCAATCCTCGTCTTGCACCTGCCGGGCGTTAACTGTTACTTCCCTAATTACTTCGCTGCTGTCTGGCGAGGCACGGACTGTCAAAATAATGTCTTCGGTATTAGCCCGGCCGCTAAATGTAGCCAATCCCACGTCAATGGTATTCCAGTCCGGCTGCTCGATTGGTATCACTTGCCCTATTTCCACACCGGCCACAAGCTCACCAACATGCTGGCGGAAATAACGCGGGCCCAGTGTATTGTAAATCCATACGTACGGCTCCCCCTGGATATACACAATATGTTCTGGTTTCTTATCTCGATATTCATCAAGGACGTCGCTGGCAATATCATCAGGAGCACGCCCATACATATTGCGATAAGTCACCACAAAGCCGACACGATGATCATCCCGGGCACTCAAACTCATTGTTTTGCCATTAAAGTAGGGACGCATCACACTGGGATACCAAGAAGCCACCGTCAGGTTATCAATAAAAGGATGCTGGTTCAGCCAGCGTGCTGCTTCGTCTAGTCCTTCACCCCAGCCTTGTTGCGTGGCGGGACGGACCCGCAAAAATGGATTGTTATAAGCAATGGCATAAGGAGACCACAGTCCGACTTCGGCGATAAGCAGTAAAACCACAACAGTCGTCACTCCGACCTGGAACGATCGGCGGTTCAGCCAAGTTGCCAGGATTGTCGTGGCGGCCGACAAAGCCCAGCCCGCCATCACGGTCAAAGCAAGTAGCGCCGGCAGGGCATACCGGTCCCCTTTTTTGGCGACAAAAGTAATAAGGATCGTATATCCTACCGTGTAAGCAAACAAGGCGATCAGCGGATGGATTGCTTTTTGTCGCCACGACGCGCGCATGGCCGTGACTATTCCCGCCAATCCCATTATTAATATTAGTGGTGTTGACCGGCCAAGAATTGTCCGCCAGTAAAAACCGACGGGCGCCACCGGCTCCTCTGATTCTTCCGTGGCTATGTGGGCGTCAGTTAAAACCGAGGGCACATCCCTGGCGAATGATCGGCTGATATCATCCGTCAGCCATAAAGCCGGCCAAGTGGCGTAAAATGTCAACATGGCGATCCCAAAAACCAGTAGCCCGGCGCTAATCAGCGGGTGTAAACGTAGACGCCAACCCGTTCGATATTTTACGATTAGCAACCCGCCTAAGAAAACAAGCAGCCACAAGGCCGGTAAAAGTTTTGTCGCAAAGGCCAGTCCAGTAAAAATCCCGCCGACAACGAGCCACCTGGTGTGATTTTGCTGCCAGCCAACCATAAAGGCAATGGCCGCATTTAGCATAAATAAAGCGAGCAGGGCATCTAGGTGCGCAATCTGACTTAAGCCCACCAAATAGGGATTGGTGGCTAGGAGCAAACCGGACCAGGCGGCGACACGATAACCGGCCAACGTCGCCAATAAGCTTACAGAAACTCCGACTAATAGAGCAGTGGCTATTGCGATCGGCAGAGTTGCCGCCAGGCGAAAATACCTTAGATTAGATGTATCGGCATCAAAGCCCAGCCGCGCCTCTTGCACAACAACACCACTGCCGATAATCCACATGGCCGTGGCGCCCGGATGGGTAGTCATGAATGCACCGCCGGTATCATGATTGCGCCATAAATTGTGCCAGTAGTACGAGCTGCGTAGGGTCCAATTTTCCTCATCGGCCGTCATGAATTGGCCTAGACCAGGCAGCCGGACCACCAGCGCTAACAGTATGAATAACACCGCCAAGCCAAGCTTGCGCCTATTAAATCGGAGCATATGGTTCAGTATTTCCTACCATCATGTATAGAGCAAGCGGCGGTGCTACAGCTTGGGCTGGCCATACTGCTTATCTTCAGTAATATGTAAAGATGTCATCTGCTGCCCACGACGATACTGAATATCGCTGTAAAATATGTCAGGGATCCGTTATAGGCCGGCACACAATTTCGGATATTACTTATTACTACTGTTCGCAGTGTGACTTTCTGCAAAACTACTATTGGGAATCTCCCGAGCACCGCGCTAATGAACAGACGACGGCGAATGAATTGCGACGGCTGCAATGCTGGCCGGCCGGAGAAGGCGATCACATGTACGAGAAGGGTTGGGAAATACTGGAACTTATGTACTGGCCGCTCGCCTGGTTCTCCCGGCAAATTAATGAATTTATGCGGATTATACCGGTCTACAACAGCTTGGCGCACAGCATCGTTAAATATCGAGCGGGACGCCTGCTTGATTTTGGCTGCGGACACGGAGTGACAGTGTTGGAGTTGCGGCGACAGGACAATATGGATGTGGTAGGCCTGGATCCTTACTCTCCTACTGCTAACGCCAACATTTATCGGAAAAACATTTTTGAGGCAAAGTTTCCGAATAATGCATTTGATGGCATATTTTCAATTGAGACGGTCGAGCATCTTCCTAATCCCATAGAAGTCTTTATAGAACTTGCGCGAATTTTAAAACCGGGCGGAAAACTACTAGTGCAATCGTCCCGCTTAGAAGATCCAGAATATCAACTAAGCGGTGATAAGTGGTTTTATTTAGAAGACCCCAAAACCCATGTCAGTATTTATAGTAAGAAGGCGATGACTACTGTGTCGAAAAAAGCTGGTTTTCGGTCGGTACGTTTCCGCGGCGCAAAATTGGCTTGTTTTGTTAAGAGAGACTAGCACAAGCTGGGTGAAAAACACTACTCAAGCCGATCCTGCGAAAAGCAGCGCCACGTAAAGTCGTGTGACCGCGACCACGCGGTTCTACGCGATGGCTGCCTCGCCGCTTTACGCTGTCGCTCATGCGCGCATCCATAAAAGACTTTACGTATTTGCTGATCATGTCTACTTCAATATTAATCTGATCACCTATTTCTCGCTGGCCAAAAGTGGTCATCTCTAACGTGTAGGGCATGATCGAGACTGTAAAGTGAGTGGAGTCGACATCGACCACAGTTAAGCTGACGCCGTCGAGCGCCACAGAGCCCTTAGGGATTAAATAGGGCAGAAGATTGGTTGGTGGCTGGAAAGAAAAAACCTTATCGCTGCCCACCGGCGTAATATCAATAATCTTACAGACTCCGTCAATGTGGCCTTGCACCAAGTGCCCATCCACTAGCTGGTTGACAGTAAGGGGCCGTTCAAGATTTACCATGCCGTCCTTTTGCAGCACTCCTAAGTTGGTGCGCTTCAGAGTTTCGGCCATCAAACGAGCCTGCCAAACATCATTCTGCTTTTTTAAGACTGTTAAGCAAACACCATTAACGGCAACGCTATCGCCCTCGTTAAGATCTTGACTCAAGGGGGTGGTTATTGCAAATACCACCGCCTCGTCCGGTTGTTTGGTAACGGCGGTGATTTTACCTAGGTGCCGAATAATACCAGTAAACATATGTGAACCGTATGGTGGAATTTTTTGAAAAGCAAGGGGATAGTGTGAGTTAGTAGTGATTAGTTGGTAGAATGCAAGCAGTAAACGTTTAGGTTCTTTCAAGTCGCCATTAAATTTGTGAGGGTGAAATGGAACCCGTGGAAATTAAGCGACCAGAGGGAAGGTTGGGGAATTTTGGCGCTGTGGCCTGGATCATGTTGATGTTTGGTGTTGTTGGGTTACTAATGTTATACAGCTGCCTGCGCGACCGCCCGTGGTCACATCTTAAGAGGCTAGCAGGTCGCTTAATACGTAGGCGCGGCCGGTAGGCATCCCACTTCAGAATGACGTGGGATTTTTTAATGAATGAGTTAAAATAGAACAATGATCGAACAACTACTCTTTTTAGGTTTAGGCTTGCTGGTGGGGGCGGTGGGTGCTTGGTTGGCTTGGAGAGAGCGCCGGCCAAAAAATGACAATGGCTTGCAGGAGCAGGTGATGGCTCTGCAGCAGATAGTTGGACAGCAGCTGGACCAAATCGGCCGGCAAGTAGACGCGCGTCTGCAAGAGAATGTCCGGGCGATGAATGAGTCTAAAGACTTTTTGGCCAACCGAGTCAGTGCCGCCGAGCGATCGGTGCGAGCGGTGAGCGCGGGACTGGGTAAGCTGGAGCAAGCCACTACCTCATTACAAAAAACCAGTGATGAAATCTCTTCTTGGCAAACGATGTTGAAAAATCCCAAAATGAGAGGAAGCTTCGGTGAAGTTTTACTGACAAACTTACTAAGCGAGGTTTTGCCGTCCGATCGTTTTGAACTTCAATATACGTATGCCGGCTCCAATGAAATAGCTGACGCCATA
>CAZUSC010000038.1:0-23973 GCA_964622915.1 uncultured Candidatus Saccharibacteria bacterium
GCTCTGTCGGTTATTGAACAAAATATGGCTCGCCTGAAAGTGAGCGAACTCCGCCGCCGTAAACATCGCTAAGCTCTCAGTAATTATTTCTCGACCTATTTCAGACATTGCGTCATTATCCTATCAGTAAGGTATCCCGCCCGCGGCTACGGTCTCGAAATAACAACTGGTCGCCAATGTAATTAAATAAAAAAAATACCGCTGGTCGCGCAATATGGTTGAGTGTTGACTTTACATTGGCTAACCGGCGGTAATTTAGAGCACAGTTTCTCATTGTGCTCCTTGTTTGTTAAGTGACGCTTTGAGATGAGAAGCAAGATTCTGGATTGCCTGGGTCAGAAGAATCGCCTTATTTGGTGATTTATCTGCTGCTTTTTTCACAGCCGCAAGGGCATCGTGAAAGCTCAAGGCATCGATTGGAATCTTAGTTTGGTTTGTTGCGCAGAAAGTTCTCCAATCATCGATCGTCTCTGCCGGAGGAGAGCTTAATAATTGCTCAAGTTTTTGTTTATCCTGAACAATGTAGATCATTGGTTTCCAGGCTCGCCTACGATGTGGTTCGGCTAGTTTTTTCCAAGTGGGATATACATCGGCTCGCTCCTTGCTTATAACACCCAGCTTCTGAAGACCTTTCATGATGATGTCTTCGGAACCTGTTCCAGATGACAAGTACGATTCGCCACGCCAGTTGCAGCATGCAAGCACGCCGTCTTTTTCTTGGCTCTTGTTCAGGATATCAGTGCAAAATTCTGCCAACACGTGCGGAAAGTATCGCCTTTTCTCGTTCACGGCTATTACCTCGATTTCTTTTTAAGAGTTCACTCCTTAAACGAACGATATAATATATCATATATATACCTACTTGGCAAGCATAAGCTCAATAGGAGATTTATAGAAACGTACAATTTATCTTTCTGAGTAAGTGGCCTAAGATGCAAGGCATGCATCCGCAAATATTTCAAATTTTCATAGTTGGATTTCTACTCAATTTGATATGGGAATTTGCTCACTGCCAGCTGTACGAAACTTGCCGGCGGCAGACGTGGGCGCAAAATGCGCCGCTTCTGCTAAAAATGTCGTTAAAGGATGGGCTTTTTGTTGTCTTATTTTATTCACTAACTGCTTTGATATTTAGGCAAGCAGATATTCTATCGAACAACTACACCATTGCTTTCCTTTTGATCCTAGCGCTGGGCTTTGCTTTCATTGATGAAAAAATATCCGTCCGCCTCAAACGCTGGGAATATGCTATTGTTATGCCGACTATATTTGGGGTCGGCATCACGCCGCTTCTGGAAATTGCTCTGACGGGTCTTCTGGCGATAGGAATAATCTTTCGCTTTCTAAATTAGATTTGAATGCCGGCAAATTGCTGACCGACAAATAAGTACATCCATTTTTACTACCATATATTGATATATGGTAGTAAATAGAGCGGTAACGTTATTTTACAAGTTTGATTTATTTTGACCCGCCCTATTGAAATGATCCGGGAAAATATATGGATTTCAAAAAAAGCCAAATTGCAAAATAGAGGCTGGTATTTACAATAAACGCATGACCGCTCATTTGCCTCAGCCGATCGTGGATTTTTGCCGCCGGCTGGCGATTCCTGCCGCCCGCTTTAGCCTTTTCTTAATTTATTTCTGGTTCGGCATCTTAAAGCTCTTTGATGCCAGCCCGGCTAATCCACTGGTATCGCAGCTTTTGGAGCGCACAATGCCCTTTATTACCTTTGATCAATTTATTATCTTCTTTGGCTGGTTTGAGATGTTGATCGGCGTGCTCTTTCTTTTCCGGCGGCTTGATAAACTTTCGGCCACTTTATTTGTGATACACATGATTACGACGGTGATGCCGTTGGTCCTTCTTCCAGCAATGGCCTGGCAAGCACCTTTTGTGCCGTCGCTGGCCGGACAATACATGATTAAGAATCTTGCCTTAATCGCTTTGGTAATCAGCATCATCGCCAGCCACAATTATTCGTCGTCTTCTGGCAAACTGGTATTTAAGCAGTAGTGACGAGTTAAAGCGGGTCAGTCAGCGCCCTCATATTGAAGCGCATCAAATTGATATAGCTGTCGCGAGATTCCACGCCGCCCACTGGATCCAAAACTTTAATAGTTAAGCCAAAGTCTTCTGTTAAGAACTTGGTGGCGGCAGTTTTTTGTTTTTGCGGCTCCGTATAAAAAACCTTTATATTGTCGGCTTGAATCACTTGCTGCAGGCGCTGAATATCTGCCACTGACGGCTCCTTTCCTTCTCTTGGCTCATAGGTGCCCGCCAGCTCAAAGCCATATTGTTCCGCCAAGTAAGACCAGGCGTTGTGCATGGCAATGAAGTTTTTTTGCGGAGCAGTTACGGCAACCTTTTGTAAATCTTTTTCCAAGTTTTCTAACCGCACACGGTAGTTGGTGAGGTTTGTTTGGTAGTCCGCCGCATGTTGCGGGTCGATAGTCTGCAACTGCGCGGCGATGTTTTCGGCAATCTTGGTGGCATTAGGCACGGTCAGCCAGTAATGCGGGTCAGGCCCTGAATCGCTGTCTTGTGCGTCCTCTTTGGCTCTAGTGTTCTCATTAGCATTAGCGTTGAATTGACGAATTGCAATGTTTTTATCTACTGTCACTAATTTGGCGGCCGGAAGAATATTAATAATTTTAGCTGCCAAGCTGTCATCCAGGCCGTGGCCAACTTGAAAAATAGCTCGCGCCTGCTGCAAGCTGCTTAACTGTTGAGGAGTTAGAGCGCCGGAATGCTCGGTTGAGCCGGGGGGAATGATGAGCGCTACATCAATATATTCACCGCCAATATTCCGTGCGATATCCGCCAGTGGAAAGATAGTGGCAGCGACTCTAATTTTCCCGGAGTTGTCGTCAGTAGTATCGGTCAAATTGCCACGTTTTAGTAAAAGACCGCCGACGGCGGCAATAATCAAAACCGCTATGATGAGAAAGGGAAAATATCTGTAAGACATCTTGAGGAAGATTGGTTTGTCTATCATTTTTACAACGAACTCGCGCCCGCGGCAAGCCGCGGGCGCTTACAGTAATAACTTTTCTGATGTAGATATGTAAAGTTAACTTGACATCACCTTTCACATATATATGCTGGGAGCTGTGAAAGGGGGTGATCAAATATGAAAAAATTTCTCGCAATGGTGCCTATCGCAATAGGACTATTAGCAATTTCACTGCCAGTGTTTGCCGCTCGGCCCGGTTTTGTCTTCCCGTCCGGCTGCTGCTTCTACGAGGGAGCAGTGGTACGAACGGTAGTGCCACCAGCTGCAGCGCCGAAGGAGGGCCGTGATAATTTCTACGGGATTAGCGGTGGGGCGGCAGGCCAGAAAGGTGTGGTCGCGGTTGCACCCGGTGATACCGATTATCATGGCGGCAAGTGGAAATTCTTTAGCGTGACGTGGGATGTAACGCCGTATCTGCTGACTTCTGAAGAGGCAGTGCTGGCGGCTCAAGCGGCTGGTGACGTAACCATAACCCGCGTGCCGGAGAATGATTTTAAGTGCCCGATCCAGCCTTAAGACGGTGGTAGCTTAAAACAAGGACATTCGAGCCCGAAGGGCAGCGAAAAAATTTCTAAGGTGCGTTCGTCAAGAGTCGAATCCTCTAGCAATGTAGGATAATCATTCTTGCCCTGAACGCACTTTGGTGATTTACAGAGGCTTTGGTATACCAGCGATCAATTATGGCTGGTCAGCAAGAGATCCTTCAAGAATTTCTGATAAATGTTTTCATCAAGCTCCGGTCGTTTGGCCACCACGTAATAGACTGTCTCCGGGTCAGCTGAAATGCGGATATCAGTAACTATGTGATGCCCATTGCGCCAAGCCGGCTGATTAGGAAAGTTAGGAGCGGTCGGTTTCTTGATAATGTCATAGCGCACTGCCGGCCGGCCGTTGATAGTCGTAGGCGTTCGCTGCAGAATATCCACTGTCGGAAGAGTGAGAAATGTGTTGGCGCGAAAGTACCTAATAAAGATTTGCGATTTTTCTAGGTTCGTGGCGTCTGGACTGTTAGGGCTGAAAAAACTAATGGCCGCGATGGATGGTATTGCTTCTGCTTGCCAGGAGGCAGGTATTATGGCTTCGAAGTTATAGATAGCCTCCACGCCTGGAATATCGGCGGATCTGATTTTTTTGGTTGATTCAGGGAAATCCATTGTTGGTGATAGCAAGACCCCGCTGGTTGGAAGGCTTGAGTCAAGAGTGACTAGATCACGACTATTGAGTCTCCAAAATAGGCTCGCCAGTACGGCAACTAAAAGGATAGAAATGACGAATACCGGGTATCTTAACTTCATGGTATCAGCTTAGCACTAATTGCCTCATGTAAAACCGACTTGACATTAATCTAAATATATCTATCATGGGATGCTACTATGGCTAAGCAAACAATCCATAATAAAGTTTACCAATCACGCCTAAAGGCTAACGTGACCCAGGAAGAGTTGGCGCGCGCAGTAGATGTTACGCGGCAAACCATTATTGCCATTGAAAAAGGCAATTATGTGCCCTCTGTTTTATTGGCACTCAAACTGGCCCGCTTTTTTAAGAAACCGGTTGAGAGTATTTTTAAGATTGATTATGAATAACATTACCCAAGAACTTATTATCGCGGCGGCCCTTATTGTACTGCTGACACTGATTGGATTTCCGGCCGTCTGGATGCCGCCAATGGCCATTATGAGTGTCTTAGTCGTGCTGGCCCTTGTATTTATTTTCTTCGCCAGTCTTGTTTGGCGCGAGCAAGCGCACGATGAACGCGAACAGCTGCATCGAATGCTAGCTGACCGCTTAGCCTTTTTGGTCGGCAGCGCGCTGCTGCTGGCGGCGATCACTATACAGACAATCCAGCACCGACTTGATGTCTGGGTGGTATTTGCCCTAGGGGCAATGGTTTTGGCAAAAATTACCGGGTTGCTCTACGGCCAATACAAAAAGTAATGTAAAGCATACTTGACATAGGGTATATATCCTTTACCATGACCTTATGTTCTTAAAGAACAGTTAAACCATAAGTTCAACCTAAATATTTACTTTATGACTACTCAATTTTCACAGCGAGGCATTGCTATGCCTATTGTTATCTTGATTGTTGCCGCTGTTGTAATCGGAGGCGGGGCAATCCTTTATGCCATAACCAACAAGTCAGCTGACGATACTTCTACGCCAGCCGGTGATGTTATGGAGAAAAAGGATGAGGCGATGATTGAGAACGAAGAAGGGGACGCTATGGTAAAGAAGGAAGAAGATGCCATGGTGAAAAAAGATGACGCGATGCTAAAATATTCCGGCGCCGTATTGGCCGGAACGAACGCGCCTCTGCTTGACTTCACACAAGCAGATTATGAAGCAGCTCTAAAATCTGACAAGTTAGTAGTGCTGTATTTCTACGCCAACTGGTGTCCGATCTGTAAAGAAGAAGTCGCAAATTCACTTTATCCCGCATTCAACGAGTTGACCACTGATAAAGTGGTTGGAATTCGCATCAATTACAAAGACAGCGAAACCGACAGTGAAGAAAAAGCTCTCGCCGTTCAGTTCGGCATTCCCTATCAGCACACAAAAGTGTTGCTCAAGAATGGAAAGCAAATTCTGAAGGCACCCGATTCTTGGAACAAGATGCGCTATCTTGATGAGATAAATAAGGCAATCGCGCAATAAACAAAGTCTATGGATCAATCCGCATCTTCCCAAAAACAGCCACGGGATTGGAGCGTTTTCTTCTCGAGCGTCTTCTTTGTGCTGGGTTTTTCGCTAGTATTCTCGCTTGTCGGCGTCCTTTTGCAGACGGTGCTTTCCAGCGTTTCCTACACGGTTCAAGAATGGCTTGGTCGGATCGGTGGCGTGATCATTATTCTTTTCGGTTTTTTCTTGCTCGGTTTGTTCACGCCAGCGTTTCTGAAGCGCGACCATAAAATAGTCATTAAACGCCGATTCCGTTCTCATTATCTGACGTCGTTTGTCTTTGGCGCGGCTTTTGCTGTTGGCTGGACGCCCTGCGTCTCCGCGGCACTTGGCGCGATCTTAGCTCTTGCCACGACCGCGTCATCGAGTGCTTTTCTTCTGCTGGTTGCTTATACGCTAGGAATCGGCATCCCGTTCCTTTTGGTTGGACTTTTCACGAACCAAGCCCAAGCGCTTATCAATCGCCTTGGCAAGAAGCTCCTCTACTTCCAGTATTTCTTCGGCATCGTTTTGATCGCGCTTGGCGTCCTAGTTTTTACCGGAACTCTGTCGCGTGTGGCGAATCTGCAGTTTCTAACGGATATTCTGCTTCGTCTGAATCTTGTCACATCAATCGGTGGCGGCATCGGCTCGCTGACGATTTTTAACTTTACAGTGTCCTTTCTTGCCGGAGTAGGCTCATTCTTGAGTCCTTGCATTCTACCGCTCATTCCTGGATTCCTCTCCTATCTCGCTTCCACCGCGGTAAAAAAAGAAACACCTGTGTAAAGCCTACAGACGCTATGAATATCCCCAAAATTGCGGTCGTCGTGACACTTACAGCCGCCGTGATCGGCGGCATTTTCTATCTCAATGCGCAAAAAGCTCCGCGCACCGCAACTGGTGAAAAGGTAGAAGTAAAAACGACGATGGGTAAAGAAGACCTGCCTGCCGGCAGGCAGGTAAAGCAGAAGCTGTACCCGGTGGCAAAAGAGATTACGACACCCGATGGTTTCATCAACACAGACGGACAGCCGACTTCCATCGGAGAATTCGTCGGCAAGCAGGTGGTGCTTTTGGATATTTGGACGTATTCCTGTATCAATTGCCAGAGGACTACACCATATTTGAACGCTTGGTATGAAAAATATAAAGACAAGGGGCTTGTCATCATTGGACTGCATACTCCGGAGTTTGAATTTGAAAAGGTTTATCAGAACGTTCTTGAGGCGACACAAAGGCTGGGCATCAAATATCCAGTGGTTCTTGATAATGATTACTCAACCTGGAATGCGTACCAAAATCGCTTCTGGCCGAGAAAGTATTTGATCGATATTGATGGTTATATTGTGTACGACCACATTGGCGAGGGCGGGTATGAGGAGACGGAAAAGAAAATCCAAGAACTTCTACGAGAGCGCGAAATTGCACTTGGCGTGAATGAGGCAATTAGCCAGGATATTTCTAAGCCCACGGGGACTGTTCAAATTGATTCTTCGAAGCCGCAAAGTCCGGAAATTTACTTTGGCGCTGCCCGGAATGAACACCTAGCAAATGGGCGGCCCGGCTTAGTCGGCCGGCAGTCATTTACCGCGACAGCTGAACCTGGCATAAATTCATTGCAACTCGTCGGGGACTGGAATATCCAACAAGAGTTTGCCACTAGCGCCTCGGCCGGTGCAAAAATTATTTTTCGCTATCACGCCAAAGACGTTTATTTTGTCGCGGGCGCACAAGACAAGACCATGATTACAATATTGCGCGATGGAAAACCCTTGAGCCAGCGCGGCGACGATGTATCAAGCCAAGGCATTGCGGAGATAGGTGTGAACAGATTATACAAACTGGTTGAAGGGAACGAATATGGTGAGCATTTGTTGGAGATACAAATTAATCAACCTGGCTTGCAGGCATTTACTTTTACTTTCGGTTAAAATTAGTATCGGGAATGACTGATTCCAACACGGGCTTTCAAAACATTGAACAAACAGAAATAGCTGTTTTGGGCGGTGGCTGTTTTTGGTGCACGGAAGCAATTTTGCAGCAGCTGACAGGAGTGTTAAAGGTAACTTCCGGCTATGCTGGCGGACATACTGACAACCCGACCTATCGCCAAGTAGCTACAGGCCGCACAGGGCACGCCGAAGTAGTCAAAATTGAATTTGACCCAGGACAGATCAGCTATCGCGATCTATTAACTGTCTTTTTTGCCTCCCACGATCCGACGACCGTCAACCAGCAAGGAACAGATGTGGGCACTCAATACCGATCAATTATTCTGACCACAACAGCCCAACAGGGGAAGGAAGCCATCCAATATATTCAGGAGTTAAACGGCTTAGCTGGCGGTGATCCTGTGATAACAGAGGTCAAAGAGCTCCAGACATTCTATGAAGCCGAGGCTGAGCACAAGAATTTTTATGAGCGCAATCTTGAGCAGAGCTACTCTCAAGCGATAATCAGTCCTAAACTGGAAAAAGTTCGCCAGCAATTCGCAAACTTAATAAGTAAAAAACTGTAACTGTGACTGAGAAAAAAACGAAAGCGGACGATGAACTGTCGGAAGAGCTTTATCGGGTGGCGAGGCAGAAAGGAACCGAGGCGCCCTTTACGGGCAAGTACGTCGATAATCATGCCAAGGGGATGTATGTGTGTGCTATTTGCGGCAACGAGCTATTCTCGTCTGACACTAAATTTGATTCCGGCACCGGCTGGCCCAGTTTTACCGAGCCGGCTAACTTGGCCAATGTGGAATTAAAAGATGATGGCAGCCTCGGTATGGGCCGAACAGAAGTTGTCTGTAAGAAATGCGGCGCGCATTTGGGCCACGTATTTGACGATGGGCCGGCCGAGGCAGGCGGTAAGCGTTATTGTATAAATTCGGTTTGCTTGGATTTAGAGCAAAAGGCAAAGTAGGAATACATGGCTATAGGTAAAATTATTGCTGGCATTGGCGCAATGGCCCTGGTTGGTCTGGGAATTTGGGCGGCCGCACCGCTTTTTTATGATAAGACTGTGAGCGAAGAATTACCGTCGGCAACATCACAAGGCAGCACCGATGCCGCTCTGCCAACCGCAGATAATAAGACTACTGCGACTTCCGGCAAAGAGATAACGACGGGAAGTTTCGAGGGTAGCGACCGGGCGCACCAGGCGTCAGGCACAGTGAGAGTAGTCGAAATCAGCGGTAAAAAGTACATCCGATTTGAAGAAAATTTCAATGTTACAAACGGTCCCGACTTGTTTGTGCATTTAGGCAGCAATGGCAAATATGCGCCGGAAGCAAACTTGGGGCGTCTAAAGGGGAATATTGGATCACAGAATTATGCCATTCCTGAATCCATCAACATTGACGACTACAATGAGGTCTGGATTTGGTGCCGGGCTTTCTCTGTGCCATTCGGTAAAGCTGTTTATAGAAACTAGTAATAAGTAACCAGTAAGTAGTAATTAGAAATTGGAAAGTAGAAATCAGAAAAAAGAAATTCGTCGTACCTCATTCCTCATTCATTATTCCTTATTCGCTTTCCCTGAAAGCTTTAACAGTTTTGCCTTTTGCCCTTTGAGTTTTGGCGTATTTTACTTCCGGCCGTAATTTTGCGCGGTTTGCTCCACGCGTCCGTAACAACTGGGTTGGTCTGCGGTTGGTAAAGTGGCGCAGAGGCCCGGGGATATGTTTTGCCAGTTGGGATAATTTTGAAAAACCAGTTCGCCAGCCGCCGCGCTTATACAGTGGCTGCGGGCAGGGGAGGACAACTGATTACAACGTTCAATAATTATTTGGGAGTTGCCTTGTGATTCATTGGCAATAGCAAAGCCGACAGAATCAAGACACGACTGCGCAATTGCACCGCCAACGTTCAAGCAGGCCGCGGCAATATCGGGACTGGTCATAGCCAAGCGCCGCTCCATAACCTGCGGTTGGTTGCGAGCGCAAGCAGCCTGATAGCGAGCATCGAGTGTCGTACAGGGGTAAAGGGGGTCGCCGCTTTTATAAAAAGAGGGCGGGGCGGAAAAAGAAAACTCCATGAATACTCCATCGTGGCAGTAAGTAGCACCGCTGGTGAGCTGATCACAGGTAGCCAGAGCTTCCGCTAATTTTTGCGCATCGAAATAAGTTGCCACACCGTGTCCGATGCCGTGAATACAACTGGCCCACGGTCCGGAATTGGCAGCACCTAGACTCGCACAGGCAGCGGCTACTTTGGCCAGTTGGTCGAGGCTGTTTACAAAAGCGGCTTCAGTGAAACCGTGGAAACAACCAAAAGCAAAAGTGGGAGCACAGACAGGCAGACCCTTGAGACCTTGCTCTTCATATAATAGTCCGCCGACCAAATGAGCCAAATCGTGTGAGCGGCCGCCAAGCGAGGAGCCGGTGTCACTGGTATAAGTTTTTACGACATATTCCCATGCAGTGGCTGCGCCCCGATCTTTCTGTAGTTGTTGTAGGTAGTTGTATTGCTCCTGTTCAGGTAGAGCCTTAAAATCTGTTGCTCCCAAAACAACAGCACGATTAGGCTTGAAAAAACTTTTTAGCCAATTTGTAAAGCCAGTCCAGGACTGTTGTAACCCCGTCCGCCAGTTTGGCAGTGCAGCATAGTTGGGCGGCTGTGCCTCACCAGCTTCGGGCGTAACAGTAATCGTACCGCGCTTGTGCGGGTAAGCATGGTCGTGGTATCTCCATGTCCCGGTCTTGGTGAGTTTGAATAGCCAGAAGTCTCCCGGCTCAATAACCTGCTTGGGATCAAATTCGGGGTATAGTTCGTGGGTGGGATGTAGGTTACTGGCCGGCCAGCGGGCAACAGTATCTTTGTTCACGAAGTTTACGGTCGTGTTGGTATCAACTATAACTTCAGGCGGCTCAAACCCTTCTGCCGTCATTGTAATTACTGCGGTCGTCGAATGAGCCCAAACTGCGATAGAGGCGAAAAAACTCAAACCAATAATAGCTAGGCTCAATAGTCCTATTCGGATTGTCATATTTATTAGCATAGTATTATATTATTAGGATTTTCAAAGTATGGAGCCGCTACTCATTAACATCAAAAATTCCTTGGTCAAAGTTGGCATTATTGCTGTTTTATTAGTATTAGCGCTTGTGGCGGCTCAATATGCACCTAACCTGTCTTCCCCGGCAAACACTGAAGGGGAAGAAGAGGTTCCTGAAATGGCCGAGATATTAAGCCAGGATCAGACCACACGGATTGCTGCCACGCGCCGTCTCGCGGAAAGAGTGGGAGTAGAAAAATCGCTGGAGATTCTCGAAAACTCTGACCTGCCGCATACCGGCGAAGGTCACCTGGCAGTGCACCAAGTGGGATTCCACGCTTATAAATTATATGGCCGCGAAGCTATTCTGCATTGCAAAGATTATTTTTTGTATGCTTGCTATCACGGAGCAATTATCGAGGCGGCTGGCGATCAAGGCCTGACGACTGTGGCCGATATGGCGGATACTTGCAAGGGCACAGCCGGCCGATATTTCCAGTGCGCCCACGCTGTTGGGCACGCGCTGCTGGCAATGTGGAATTATGATTTGCCGGAGGCGCTGGCAGACTGCGATGAAATATTTACCAAAGAAAAAGAATTCCCCGAAGCATTGTCATCCTGTCACAACGGCGCTTTCATGGAGAATCTTTTCGGTGTGCATGATTGGGGAACGGGGCAAGCGCCGGTGCGGGATTGGATCAAAGAGGATGATCCTTATTTTCCTTGCAATGCTTTTGACGCCAAATACCAGAAAGGCTGTTGGTTGAACCAAGCAGCGCGCATTTACACAATGGAAAAAGGGAACATTGCCAAGACGCGCGAAATTTGTGAAAAAGTGGGCAACGCGCAATATACTGCCTGGTGTATGGATACGCTGGCCAGACAAATTCATCCATTAACGGCCGGCGATGCAGGGAAAGTATATGAACTTTGCCAACAAGTAGGACCACAGTGGTTTGAAAATTGCGTGACGGTCAATGCCGGTGCATATTATTCGGTTGGCGACGGACAAACAGCCATTGCTGTTTGTCGCGGTCCGCTATCGCCGGGCGCGAAGGCTGACTGCTATAACAAAGTGATTGGGCAACTATTGCCGGATATTAATGTAGATAAAGCTGCCAAAGAGCAGTTATGCCGGCAAATGGATTTCGGTTATGCGGATAGCTGCTTACAGCAATTGTATTAAAGCCTGTGGATAACATGCGCTTTACGTAGCGGAATCTCTCTGCGAAAATGAGGACAGTTTTAGATCTAGCGAAGTTGGTAGCTAATTGTTCAGGATTGTGCAGAATCTTTCTCCTTCAGTATCACCCTCGTCGAACAAAAAACGCCTCTTAATTATTGGAGGTATTGTGGTTATTGTCTTGATAGTGCTTATCGCAGTGCTGACTTTTTGGTCTAAGCGAGGCGGCCAAGTTACCTCACCACTAAATTTGCAATTACCCTTGGGCAGAAATGCCAGCGACATAACTCTTAAAACCGAATACAGCAATCCCTTTGAGCCCGCTGCCCAGTACGTAAATCCTTTTCAGGAATATAAAAGTCCATTCCAAAGTTTACAGTAATGATCTCCTTACTAAATTTTAATATTGCAAGAGGTCGTTGGGCCGCGGCGGCTTTAGTTTTGGGTCTGCTTATAACAGCCGGAGCAATGGCTCAAGAGGCAAGCCCGTCGCCCACGCCAGTGCCAGACGAAGCAGGGTTATCATTCCCAATTGAACAGCTAGATAATTGTTCGGACTTAGGAACGTGTTTAGAATACTGTGCCGATCCGGTCAATCACACCAGCTGCGTGGCCTTTGCCGAGGAAAAAGGTTTTTATGTGGACGACCCTGTTCAAGTTGCTGGTGAAGATTTTTGGCAGAAGACCCAAGAATCGCTGGGTTGTAACACTCGGGAATCTTGCGAAGATTTTTGCTCACAAGCAGATAACACTGCTGCTTGCAGTGAATTTGCGGCGGCGGAGTCATTACAGGGCGGCTATGTGAAAAGCCCGCAAGATCCGGCCGTACTGGCAGCGGCCGAAGGAGCGCTTGGTTGCGATAGTTATGAATCTTGCTTGGCTTTTTGTGGTGATTCGGCCAATGCCGCCAAGTGTACTGATTTTGCCGATCAGGTGGGATTGAATGGCGGGCAGGAAACTGCGGGTCCCGGTGGCTGTTCAACGCCAGAGAGTTGTCAGACTTATTGCAGTGATCCGGGCAATTTTGATCAATGCGCTGCGTTTACGCCCGCCGGAGAAACTTTTTCTGGCCCCGGTGGCTGTGCTGATCCAGCCGAATGCCGGGCTTATTGCGAAGGCAATCCGGAAGAATGTCGCACCTATTCTCCCGGCTCCAATGGAGTATACGTACCGGTGACTTGCGGTGAAGGAGAATTCGTCGGACCTAGCGGTGCGTGTACGGCTGAAGAGCTGACGGCGCAGGCTGGCGAATGTACTCAAGGAGGCCAATTTTGGGACGGCGGTTCATGTCAGGCGACTCCACCCGAAGGAATAGTGGCTGGTATTGGTACGCCGCACTTTGAAGAACGTGCCGACATGGGTGGCTGTAAAACTCCCGCCGAATGCTATGACTACTGTGCTGCCAATACGGGGTCATGTGCCGGGTTCGATCCGGCCAATCCCCGTCCGGATGAAACTTATCAACCATATATCTATTACACACCGGGTACCCCAGTAGTGTATCCGCCAAATGCAGAATTTGGGAACTGTGATTCGCCGGGCTCTTGTTACGATTACTGTGCTGCCAATGCCGGTTCCTGTGCTGGGTTTGATCCAGAAGCGCCGCGGCCGCTAAATGTATATAGTCCCAGTACCTATTACAATCCGCCGGTAGATTTTGCTTACTTTACGCCCCCATATAATACCTATTATGTGACGCCGATGTATTACACGCCACCGGTTGGCGGGCAGAACTATACTACTCCGAGCTACTATACTCCGGGGTCGTACTATACGCCTAATTACTACACGCCGAGCAATACCGCTTATCTGACCCCCAATTACTACACGCCGGGATCATTCTATACCACGCCCAGTGGACAATACCCTACACCTACTTATTCGACGCCGAATTACTACACGCCGCCGATCGGGACGGGATATACGACACCAAACTACTACACTCCGCCGGCCTACCTCTCGCCGTATTACTACACGCCCTCTAATAGTAGTTACACCACACCGACTTATTCCACGCCCCCCGCCTACACTTCGCCCAGTTATTACACCCCGCCCGGTGTTCTCTTAGGGCAGCGATATTCCACGCCCAGTTATTACACGCCACCAGCCGGGTCGGCCTACACAACGCCCAGTTATTCCACACCGACTTACTATACGCCGGGCGGTTACTACACACCTTCTTACTACACCCCTTCCGGTAGCAGTTACGTCACTCCCGCTTATTATTCGCCTAGCGGAAGCTACACGACTCCTTCCTACTACACGCCGCCGGCCGGGTCGACATACACCACCCCCAGCTATCCGTCGCCGCAATATTATAGTCCTTCCTACAATACCCCTAGTTATTACACGCCGCCGGCGGGTTCTACTTATACCTCACCCAGCTACTACACACCGTATGCTACGCCCAGCAACACTAACTACTATACCCCTTACTATTCACCCAGCAGTGGTTCAAGTTATACATATCCAACTCCTACTGCGAGCGATTATATCTACCCAACTCCCAGTTCAACGTATGCCACTCCCACCAGCTATTCGTACCCCACTCCTTCAGGCACGTCCTACAGCTACCCAACGCCCAGTTACGCTACACCCAGCAGCTACCCAACGCCCAGTTACGCTACACCCAGCTACAGCTACCCTACGCCAAGTTATGCCACGCCATCCTATTCGACTCCATACGGCACGCCTGAATCCTATTCGACGCCTTATGAGTATCCGACACCAGGAGGCGTGCAGGGGGCGCATACCCAGGCCAGCTTCTTTACACGCCTGCTATATTTCTTGCGCGGTGGGAAGTAGAGCCGACTAAATAAAACAAAAATTAGTTACGGCGGCCGGCAATGTGGCCGCTGTTTCTAATTACACCTTCTTTATAAATATTAGCGACAGGTAAGCCACCAATATTGTAGACTTACAGTTAGTGTTGAATAGAGTAGACAACTAATTATGAAGCGAGAAATACTCATTGTGGCAGGGTCCTTGGTGGCCGCCTGGATTCTAGGGGCAGCTTTGTTAGCTGCTGGCTGGGGGCAGGCAGGAATTTGGCTGTTGCTTTTAGTACTGCTGGCAGCGGTTACCGCCTCGCTTATTTATTACTGGCGGCACGACAGTCAAATTAAGCGGCTGGAGCGTATTAAAACGGAATTTGTTTCGGTTGCTTCGCACCAGCTGCGTACGCCGCTGACGGCCATGAATTGGTACCTGGAAATGATGTTAGCGGGAGATACCGGCAAGCTGTCGGATCAGCAGAAGGATTATTTAGAGGAAGTGTATCGCGGCAGCAACCGGATGGTTAGTCTGGTTAACGACCTGCTTAACATTTCCCGCTTGGAGTCTGGGAAGCTGCGCATTAAACCGGCGCCCACCGACTTAACTGCTTTAGTAAAAGATATTATTAAAGAAGTGGAGCCGCTAACGCGTGCCAAAAACTGCGATATACTTTTCGAGTCGTCAGCCGACCGGCAGGAAGTAGCGCTTGATGCCCGCTTGGTAAGACAGGTCATTCATAATCTTATTACCAATGCGATCAAATATACTGATGGCCAGAAGAGAAACTGCTATCTGGCCGTCAAAATAGAAGAATCATCGATTAGTTATTTAGTGAGCGTCGCCGACAATGGCATCGGTATTCCGGCAGTAGTGCAACCGCGCATATTTGAGAAATTTGTCCGCGCAGACAATGCCATAAAGGTGGAGGCGGAAGGCAGCGGATTAGGTTTGTACATTGCCCGTCTGATTATGGAGGCGTCAGGAGGCAGCATAAGTTTTGCATCGCAAGAAGGAGCCGGATCGAAATTTACCGTTACGATCCCCAAAACTGGCATGAAAGAAAAAGCCGGCGAAAAAAGCCTGGCGGCCTGAAGACATCCAGATCAGATAAAAATTATCCAGTGGCGACCAATAAGAAAAAAATACTAGTAGTGGAAGATGAACGAGCCCTGGGCCGGGCTATCCAGCTAAAGCTGCAGAGTGTGGGACTGGATGTGGCTATGGCAACCGATGGCGAAGAGGCCTGGCGCAAGATCAAAGAGGAAAAGCCACACTTGGTGCTGCTTGATCTGATTCTGCCCCGCCTGGATGGATTTGATCTTCTGCAAAGAATGAAGAAAGAAGGGATTAGAACGCCAATATTTGTGATCAGCAACCTTAGCCAAGAGCAAGATATCAACCGAGCAAAAAAACTAGGAGCGAAAGAATATTTTGTTAAATCTAATACGCCGATAGCCGCCATCGTCAAAGAGATAGAAAAGATATTCTCCTAAAAAATGTGAGAGGCAGCGCGGCGGTCTAAGTGGGTGCCTGTGATATAATAGAGTGATGAAAGATCCGATTTTGTGGTTGGAGGACGAGCAGATCGTCGATATCCTGCGGGCCGGAAACTATATTAAGGAGGAGGATTTACAGGCAGCTAAGAAGCATGCCGAAACCTATCGCTCTTCACTGGTAGATTATTTTCTGACGCACCGACTACTCACTAAAGATTTACTGGGACAGGCAGTGGCCGAGTCATATCAGGCTACTTATATTGACTTGAATTCCCACCAGGTTACGCGCGAGCAGGTTTTGAAAATACCGGAGAGGATAGCGCGCCGCTGCCGAGCGGTGCTTTACAGCGAGGACAATAAGACTGTTACAGTGGCAACCGATGACCCGAAGCAGAGCACGCTGCCAAAACAACTGGCTGATGTTTTTCCTGGTAAGGAAATACGGCTGGGCTATTCCTTACCAGAAGATATTAAGCAAGCCTTTATCCATTATCGCAAAGAGCTGGAAACGCGCCTGCTGCGCATCATCCAAAACACTCCCCATGCGGCGCCACTGTTGATTGATGAAGTAATGGCTGACGCCCTAACAGTACGCGCTTCTGACGTTCATTTTGAGCCGCAGGGCCTGGAAGTGGTGATTCGTTTTCGCATTGATGACGTGTTGCAGGAAGTAGGACGGCTTCCCCCCCGTCATTATGAAACAATGATTAACCGGATCAAGGTGATGGCTCAACTGCGAACCGATGAACATTTAGCGGCACAAGACGGAGCAATCCGTTACAAACTAGAACAAGAAGAAGTGGATTTGCGCGTTTCCATTGCGCCGATTGTCGACGGAGAAAAAGTGGCTATCCGTATTTTGTCTCGCTACGTCCGTGAATTTAATTTAGGCAATTTAGGGTTATCAGAAGCAAACCAAGCCATCGTCAATCGCGCCGCCCGCATGCCTTTTGGCATGGTTCTGGTTAGTGGTCCGACCGGCTCGGGTAAAACAACCACTCTCTATGCTTTGATCAAAACGCTTAATCGTCCGGAAGTAAACATCACGACCATTGAGGACCCCGTGGAATACAAGATTGCCGGTGTTAATCATATTCAGGTTAATGAACATACGCAACTTACTTTTGCCCGCGGCTTGCGTACCATCGTCCGCCAAGACCCCGACATAATATTGGTAGGGGAAATACGGGACGAAGAAACGGCCGATATTGCTGTTAATGCCGCGTTAACCGGACACCTGCTATTTTCCACTTTTCATGCCAATGATGCGGCCACCGCGATACCCCGTCTGTTAGATATGGACATTGAGCCTTTTTTGTTGGCCTCGACGCTGGAAGTGGTGATCGCGCAGCGCCTGGTGCGCCGGTTGAGCGAAGAGCATCGCGTCAGTTACACCACTAATACCAAGGAGCTGAAAGATAAGTTTCCGGGCGTGGAGAAATATCTGGGCAGTGGCCAGATTACTTTGTATCGCGGGCAGACGGATGCTCCTAATGACGGTTACAGCGGGCGGATGGCCATCTTTGAAGTTATTAAGGTCACTCCCGCCATGCAGGAGCTGATTTTGCGTAGCCCTTCTTCCCAGGAAATTCGCCAGTTGGCGCGTAAACAGGGTAGTCAGTCGATGTTTGCCGACGGCATAGAAAAAGTAAAGCAGGGTATTACCACGATTGAGGAGGTCTTTCGAGTGGCCTCTCCGCCCGTTACTAATTAATATGTGGTTTCGCAAGCGGCAGCACAGCAAGACGGCGCCAGCTATCGGGGCCGGCACGATAAAGCTGCCGGCGCAATGGTTGGGAAACAGTAAATCCAAAAGCGCCCGGAGCAGAAAGTCTGCCTGGCAGGTAAAATTTAGGCAGCTGCGCAATTTTGGCGTAGGCGAAGAAAAGTATTTTTTTGTGGAAAATATGGCCATGCTCTTGACCTCGGGGATGGATTTATTATCGGCCCTCGATGCTATTCGAGCAGAAGTTCGAACAAAACGCATGCAGCAGGTGATTGACGATTTAAAGGCGGACGCCACCGCCGGTCTGCCCATCTGGCGATCATTGCACCGGCAATACTTGCTCAAGCCTTACGTGGTGGCCCTAATTCGCATCGGCGAGGAAGCCGGACGACTGGTAGACAATTTGCAGGTAATTGTGACTCAACAACAGAAGGACAGCGTCTTCCGGGCTAAGCTGCGGGCGGCGATGACTTATCCCATACTGGTATTATCGATCGCCTTTATCATTGGCTTAGGCTTGGCTGTTTTCATCCTGCCGCGCTTGGCGACGGTTTTCGGTTCATTAAATATCGAGCTGCCGCTAATAACCAGGATTCTGTTAGCCTTTGGCGCTTTCATGAAAGTCTACGGATATGTGGTGACGCCGATATTCATAGTAGTATTTTTCACTGCTCTCTATTTTGTTTTTTTTGCCCCGCAGACTAAACGAGCGGGACAAGCGCTGCTGTTTTCTTTGCCCGGCATCAAACGCTTGATTCGAGAAGTAGAGTTGGCACGCATGGGCTATGTTTTCGGCACTTTGTTGCAAGCGGGCATGCCGATTGTGGAGGCGATTCACTCGCTGCGCGATGCTACCGGTTTTTACAAGTACAAGAGTCTTTATCATTACTTAGCCCAGCAGGTTAATGTGGGGGAGTCGTTGCGCACAGCTCTCACCGCTTATAAGAACTCCCGTAAGCTGATACCGAGGCCGATTCAGCAGATGATTATTGCGGGCGAGCAATCCGGCCGCTTGCCGGCCGCGCTGCTGCAAGTAGGGAAAATGTATGAAGAAAAAACGGAGGCGACTGCCAAAAATCTTACGACCGTTCTGGAGCCTTTATTGTTGTTAATAGTATGGGCGGGCGTCGCGGCGGTAGCCTTAGCAGTCATCATG
Organism: uncultured Candidatus Saccharibacteria bacterium; assembly: GCA_964622915.1. Taxonomy (GTDB): domain Bacteria; phylum Patescibacteriota; class Andersenbacteria; order UBA10190; family UBA10190; genus CAZUSC01. Next base: position 19,006 of record CAZUSC010000038.1, read on the forward strand.
CCAATCTATGGTTTGATTGGTAACCTTAACCAGGCGCGCACCGGCGGCCCTAAGCCAACGACGATAGCAGTGACACCCACACCGCTGCCAACGATTACTGCCACCCCTACTGTTGAACCAGTGGTCGAAGCGACCAAAGTGCGAGCCTTGCCGACGGTGGGCGGGCGAATTAATGTTCGATCGGCTCCGGCATTGACGGCAACCGTACTGACAACGATTGAACCGGGGGCTGAATATATTTTTAATGATGAGCGAGTTAATGAGGAAGGCGAGCCGCAGTGGTATTACATTGTGATATATAATACTGCCAATGGGGAAGAGGGCGAGGAAATTGGCGGGTGGGTCGCCGCTGCGCTAGTGGAAGTAGTTGAGGGAGGCAACGCCAATGCAGCACAGGCAGACAATTGAAACAGGTCGCCGTGGTCGGGATGGGTTTACTTTGCTGGAAGTATTAATGTCAATCGCCTTGATTTCTATCTTAGCGGGACTATCGCTTCCTTTCGTACCCCGCTGGCAGCAATTAAACGACATCGATATCGCCACTGTTAGTATCGGGCAAAGCCTGCGGCGCGCCCAAGTGTTATCACAAGCTATCTCACAGGATTCTCTATGGGGAGTGGGAGTAGACCAGGGCAACAATGATCAAATCGTAGTCTTTAAAGGCACAAGTTACGCCAGCCGCGACGCCGCCTATGACGAAGTTTTTGATCTGCCCTCAACCATTAGTGTGGCCGGGCTTAACGAAGTGGTCTTTGCCAAAATGACCGGCCTGCCTAGTAACATTGGAACTTTCGCGCTCACTACCAATACCAATCAAACTAGCCAGGTGACTGTTAACAGCCAAGGCACGGTGGGATACTAAGTTTTATGGCGGATAGGCTTCAGCAAGAATACAAATCATCAGCGGGATTCTCGCTGGTCGAGGTACTGCTGGCGGCCGTGGTTTTAAGTATTATTGTAACCTCGCTGGCCGCAGCTGTTTACTACGGACAAGATAGCTCCCGGGCGGCCGGCGAGCGAGCGCGGGCGGCCGTCTTAGCGGAAGAGATGCTCGAGGCAGCCCGCAATATTCGAGATGCTAATCCCACCGATCCTTTCAACCTGCTTCCTAACGGCACACATGGCTTGGCGGTAGCTGGTAATCAGTGGACATTATCAGGCACGCAGGACAGTGTAGATATTTTTTCCCGCCAACTCGTCATTGCGACGATAAATGACAACACTCGCCTACTGACCGCCAATGTTAGTTGGAACCAGAGCCCGCAGCGCCTGAACGAGTCTGTCACCCTGACAACCTACCTCACCAAATGGCTGACAGAAGTGGTGGCGGCATTTGGTGACTGGGATGTTGGTATTTTTAAGAATAGCTGTCTCGATCTAGCTGGCACCAATGACGGCTGGAAAGTACAAGTGGCCGGAAACTACGCCTACATTATTCGAGTGGGCGGCACGCCCAGTTTCGCTATTGCGGACATTTCTAACCCAGCTGCTCCTGTTTTAAGTGGTTCATTGTCATTAGCTGGTATTCCGGCTTCAATAGCTGTAGCCGGCGATTATGCTTATATCGCCTCACAGAATAATGCGCAGGAATTACAGGTGATTAATATAGCGGTCCCCACCGCGCCGGTGCAGGTAGGAAGTTTTAATGCGACCGGCAACCAAGATGGACGAGGCATTTATGTTGTAGGCCAGACTGTTTACTTAGCGCGCGCCTCGGGCAGCGGCCAGGACTTAGTTGTTATAGATGTTACGAGCCCTAACAGTCCCAGTCAATTGGGAACTTTTTCCTTAGGCACAAACAGTAACGAGGTCTACGTGAGCGGAAATTACGCGTACGTAGCATCAGCTGATGATGCCCAGGAAATTAAAGCGATAGACATATCTAGTCCGGCCAGTATGTCTATTGATGGGTTTATTGATTTAGCGGGAGTGGATGACGCGCTTACTATTGGTGGCTGGGCGAATACGGTAACAGTGGGGCAGGTTAGCGGCGCAGTGTGGTTAGTAGATATCACAAACCCTTTAAGTTTATCTTTGATCAATTCAACCGCCTATGACCAAGGAGGACAGGTTAATGATTTATCGCTGGATGCCTCTAATGAACATTTATTTTTGGCCAGCAGCGAGCCGACAGCGGAATTTCAGGTAGCGGATATTATTAATCCGGCCAGCCCGACCTTACTGGGGGCGTATAATGAGCCAGCGAATAATTTTTTCTGGGGCGTTGCCTATGATCCGTTGCGGGACCGGGCGGTTGTCGCCAGTGCCGATAATACGGGTGAGCTGTGTATTTTAGGGCCCGACGTGCCAGGTGATTGGTCGACGCCCATTCTCACTGGTGCTTTAAACATGGCGGGAACGCACGATGGCTGGAAAGTACAAACGGCTGGTAATTACGCATATGCCGTACGCAATTTGGTGGGAGCCAACCCGGATTTTGTAGTTATTGATATCTCTGATCCCGTCAGTCCCCTGCCGGTCGGTTCTTTGAACCTAACTAATGAGCCGCAAAATATCGCCATTAGCGGCAATTTTGCCTATATTGCTTCTAACAACACCAGCCAGGAGTTGCAGATTATTAACATCAGTAATCCGGCTGCTCCCTCTCAAGCCAGCAGTTACAACGCACCGGGTACGTTAGCCGGATTTGGTGTGTATGCGGTAGGCTCGCGCGTCTACTTAACCAGAGACAGTGCGACAACCGTAAATGAATTAGATATTATCAATGCCACTAACCCGGCCGCTCCCGTGTCTTTAGGCTCGCTTAACTTAACAGATGATGCTAATGAAGTGGTCGTGCTGGGAAACTACGCCTATGTGGCTTCAGATAGTAATACGCAGGAGTTGCAAATCATTAACATTTCTAATCCCGCCTCACTGGCAATCAATGCCACTATCAACCTTTCTGGGGCAGCTAACGCGGAAACCGTGGCTGGTGCTAATAACCTGGTTTTAGTGGGACGCGCTGACGGTTTGATGCACGTAATAGATGTCACTAATCCCTTAGCCCCCGTGCTTCAATCAACCTTTAATGCTCAAGGTGCAGTGCGCGATATTGATTTGGGTAGTAGCAATACCCTAGCCTTTGTCGGCAATGACTTCAATAACATGGAATTACAAATTTTTGATCTAACAGCGCCGGCCACACCACTGCTCAAGAGTTTTATAAATACCCTTCCCGATAGCGACCTTAACGGAGTAGCTTACAACCCCATTTTAGATGTAGCGGTGGCAGTCGGCGAAGATGACAGCGCAGAATTTATCGTCATCGTGCCGTAGAATAACAATTTATGAACTTAGGCTCAACAACAATATACGTTCGGACTACTACCCAATCAGAAGAAGGGTTTACTCTTGTCGAGCTCATGCTTTATTTAGTGCTGGCCGTCATAATGCTGGGCGCGCTGACTAGTGTCTATAATGTGTTGCTAACTGCCCGTATCAAAAATGAAACAATTAATGAGGTGGAGCAGCAAGGACAACAAGTTCTCCAGCAAATCACTCAAGCCGCCCGCAACGCCCAGGGAATTGTGTCGCCGGTTGCCGGAGCAGCTGCGGGTACTCTGGTTTTCAATACTTATTCTGTCGCTACCAGCCCTACTACTTTCACGCTCAATGGCGGTGTCATAACAGTTTGTGAGGGCAGCGGCTGCAACCCGGTGGCTCTAACGGCTAATAACGTGCTACCGGCCGGGTTAATTTTTACTAATCTTTCTCGTCCCAACACTCCTGGCAACGTAAAAGTTCAGTTTAGTCTAAATAGTTCTAGCGCCAGTACCAGAAATGAATACCAATACAACAAAACTTTTTATGGCAGCGCCAGTCTACGCCACCCTAACTGACAATTATGACCCCTCCTGCTAATAATCAGGGCTTTATTATATTAATGGCTACGGTGGTGATCAGTGCTATCGGCGTAGCTATCGCTACTTCTCTGCTTTTATTGGGGATAGGCAGCTCGCGGAGCAGTCTCATTTTAGAACAGTCGGCCCAAGCTAAATCGCTCGCTAATGCCTGCGCTGAATACGCGCTCAATCAATTGCGCCTGGATGAAAATTATGCCGGCAATGAAACGGTATCAATCAGCGGACAAAATTGCTTTGTGGAAACAGTCGGGGGTACCGGTCAAACCAATCGTACGATACGCTCTCGCGCCACTGCTGGCGAGGCGACCCGTCGCGTGCGAGTAACTGGCATTGATATTACCAGCGCGCCGGTCATCGCCCGCTGGCAAGAAGTGGCTGATTACTAGTTAGTAGAAAGTAGAAGGTAGAAAGGGCGCGGGGCGCGACAGCTGGCGATACTATGTTTTTTCCACATTGACACCTTGTTTTGTGCTATAATGAATACGATTTAAACCTTACAAATTATATGATCAACAAACTGCACAATAGGGGATTCACATTGCTGGAAGTGCTGCTGGTGATCGCCCTTATTGCCATCTTGGCGGCGATCGTTATTGTGGCAATCAATCCGGCCCGTCAAGTGTCGCAAGCTAATAATGCGCAACGTCAGGCCGACGTTAATACCATCCTTAATGCCGTTCATCAATATTCAATTGATAACAGCGGCGCCCTGCCGGCTAGTATTACCACCACGCAAACCGAGGTGTGTAAGACAGGGGGTACCTGCACTGGCTTAATTGATTTGGGTGTTCTGACAACTAACCAAACATACGTGGCTGCCTTGCCTGTGGATCCGACTGGCTCGAGCACAAACGGCGCTGGCTACGAAATTCTTAAAACAGCTAACAATCGAGTGACAGTTGTTGCCCCTGATGCGGAGCTGGGTGAGACTATCACTGTTACCCGATAAAATAGCCGCTGCCAGGCTGCGGGCTATCTAAAAAGCGCATACCCAAAAAAATCAGGAGTTCTTAATGCATCCTGATTCTTTCGCAGGCCGAGGTTCCCGAGGACGAATTATGTAAATTGTCAAAATCAACTGACGATTTGATGATGCTAAGCT
>CAZUSC010000039.1:0-7902 GCA_964622915.1 uncultured Candidatus Saccharibacteria bacterium
ACACACGTCCCTATGAAATGAACTATGGTAAACATAGCATATTATCACTAGCTTGTCAATGGTTGCATTGAGATTTGCCCTATAAAGGCATTATATGGCTATTTTTAGCCATTTTGCTTAACCTTATATTTTTACCCTACGCTTGGCTCACTATTTCTGGTTCAAAAAAGGTTGAGAAATGTTAACTTTTGTTAACCATTTACCACTTGTATGGTTTGTTAAACGCAAAGCGCCCCGCATTATGCGGAGCGCCGTCTTTATCGTCTACTCACTACTGCGCCCGCCAAAGCCTTGGCGACGGCGGGCTCACTACCAACTACTCACTCATTAGGACGTTTTCATCGACACCCCACTTCGCCAAAGGCTACGCGGGGCAGGCATCTACCAATTTAACTAGTTTTCATGGAAACATCTACGCCTGCTGGCAGATTCAAACTCATCAGAGTATCAACCGTTCGCGGCGTGGACTCCAGAATGTCGATTAAGCGTTTGTGCACACGAATTTCATACTGGTCGCGGGCATCTTTATGGACGAACGTCGAACGATTAACCGTGTATTTTTTCTTACTAGTAGGAAGCGGCGTGGGACCTGCCACCCTGGCGCCATCACGCTCGACGGCATCAATAATCTGCTTGGCTGATTGATCAACCAGCTTGTGGTCGTAGGCTTTGAGTTTGATGCGGATGCGGGGAACGACGGGTGCTTCGGCCGGGGCAACATCTTTTTCTTTAGTAGCCATGAAGGAACAACTGGATAGCTACTTGCTAAGCCAATATTTTTGTTACTACACCGGCACCGACAGTCTTGCCACCTTCACGAATGGCAAAGCGCATGCCGTCTTCCATGGCGACGGTTGCGCCTAATTCTACTTTCAAACTAATAGTGTCACCAGGCATGATCATCTCCGTGCCTTCGGGCAGTTCAACCGAGCCAGTTACATCAGTTGTTCGGACATAGAACTGCGGCTTATAACCTTTGAAGAAGGGTGTGTGGCGTCCGCCTTCATCCTTGTTTAGAATGTAGACTTCGCACTCGAACTTGGTGTGCGGTGTAATAGAACCTGTCTTGGCCAGCACCTGGCCGCGCTCAACATCTTCTTTCTTAAGGCCGCGCAGCAGCAGACCAGCATTATCGCCAGCTTGTCCTTCATCGAGCTGCTTATTAAACATTTCAATTCCAGTCACCACCGTCTTAGTAGTGGGGCGCAGACCAACAATTTCCAGTTCGTCGTTAAGCTTAACTTTGCCACGCTCAATTCTGCCGGTCACAACCGTACCGCGCCCTTCAATGGAAAAGACGTCTTCAATTGGCAGTAAGAATGGCTTATCAACATCGCGCACTGGTTCAGGAATGGTTTCGTCCAGTGCTTTAATGAGGTCGATGATTGGCTTGGCTACTTCGTCCTCCGGACTCTTAGCGTCAAGCGCCTTTAAAGCCGAGCCGCGGATAATTTTTGCCTTAGCGCCGTCAAACTCATACTTAGTCAGCAGTTCGCGCACTTCTTCCTCAACCAGGTCAACTAACTCCGGATCATCCACTTGGTCGACTTTGTTCAGGAACACAATAATCATAGGAACGCCCACCTGGCGAGCCAATAGAATATGTTCGCGCGTCTGCGGCATTGGTCCATCGGTAGCCGAGACTACCAAGATTGCGCCGTCCATCTGGGCGGCGCCCGTAATCATGTTCTTGATGTAGTCGGCATGACCGGGACAATCAACGTGCGCGTAGTGGCGCTTGTCGGACTCGTACTCGACGTGCGTGGTGGAAATTGTAATTCCACGTTCTCTTTCTTCCGGTGAGTTATCAATTTCCGCCACCGACAGGACTTTCTTCGCTCCCCCTTTAAGTGCCATGACGTGCAGGATGGCCGCCGTCAGGGTAGTTTTGCCGTGGTCAACGTGTCCAATGGTACCGACGTTGACGTGGGGCTTTGTTCGTTCAAACTTTTCCGCCATAGTCTTAATGTTATTGACTTACAAATAAAATAGATAAAAACCCTCCGGCGTTTCATCCAGCCGCTAAAAAAATAGCCGCCGCCTGAGATTAGTTACCTTTGTAACACAAAGGCTTTCACAGGTCAAAAATTCTGTCAAGGCTTTTCTAGTAACGAGTAATCAGTAACCTGTAACCAGTAATTCCAAGATCCTCTCCCTATTTTTACTCGTTACTCGTTTCTCGTTACTCGTTACTAGTTACTGTAATTCCGGCGGCAAATCACCCCTAATCGGCTCAAAGCGGATGGGCGGCGGTGTGGGGCGGTTATTGCGTTCCAGCGGGGGTAGCGTCTGATTTGCATTGTCTAGTTTCTGGTTTCTAATTTCTAACTTCTGATTTCTGATTTCAAAATCATCGTTGGCCTCCTGCTCTCGCATATGTGCTAGAGCGATATCACGATTAATGCGCTCCATCACATCTTCTCCTATTTCCGCCGGTACATTACGTCTAATAGCGCGCTCCACGCTTTTAGCCGAAGGCAAACTGAACTGCATTTGGGAGTCATGAGTTGTATCTTCCACATCGCGTTTCCGAGCAATTACAAATTGCTGGCCGCTTTCATCAGAAAATACGATACTGCCGCCTAAGTCTTTCAATACTCGAAGCGCGGGGGCCAGAATCTCTTTTAGGCTCAATTCAGACATCATATCAGCGTAGTCCCGTTATAAATTAGATTCAAGTAAGATTACAGTTAATTTGTAACATGTTTGACTTTTAACTCTTGGGGTAGAATATAATAGTCAATCGGAAATTCTGTCTTACTGTTGATTCCACTTGTTCATTTCATGAAAGGAGTCGCGTCAATGAACGCCGCTCAAAGAATAATTCACTTCGGGCTCAAGTACCTGACGTATTGGCCAAGCACGCCACACAATCAGTCCAACACAATGAAAGTGGCAATACGTTGGCTGATCAGGCGAGATATGGCGGAAGTGCTAGACATTGAACGTACATGCTTCGAACACACTTGGACGGAAGAAGATTATTTGTGCTGTCTGCGCCAGCGTAACTGCATTGGCATGGTGGCCGAGTCTGATCACCAAATAGTCGGTGTGATGATTTACGAGCTGCATAAATCAAGACTGCGTATCTTGAACTTTGCGGTGCCCCCTTGGTGCCAGCGATTAGGAGTGGGGACACAAATGGTTCGGCGATTAGTCGACAAGCTTTCATGGCAACGACGACAAGAAATCTTGCTCGAGCTGCGGGAATCAAATCTGGCGGCACAGCTTTTCTTCCGCTCGCAAGGGTTCAGAGCGATTGCAGTACTAAGGCGACATTACGACGACACTGCCGAAGATGCTTACGTAATGCGTTACCAACCGGAGCGCTTCCTCGTGCCCTTCGCAGCACATAATCGACTGTCAGAATACTTGAGGGCCTGAAGCGGAACACACAACGTGGACACTCGTCCACGTTTTTTTATTGTCGGCTGATTTAAAGTTTGTCCTACTTCCCTTCTTTTTTTTGGGTGGCCCCTACAAGTTCTTCCTGAATGTTACGAGGCACCGGTTGGTAGTGATCAAATTGCATGGAATAATTGGCGCGGCCTTGGCTCATTGAGCGCAGTTCGGTGGCGTAGCCGAACATGTCCGCCAATGGCACTGTTGCAGAAATAACTTTCGTGTTGAGACGGTCTTCAATGTTAGCTACTTGTCCCCGGCGGGCATTAAGGTCGCCCACGATGTCGCCCATATAATTTTCTGGTGTAATAACTTCCACTTTCATTATTGGCTCCAGTAAGGTGGGTGCCGCTCGACGGACACCTTCTTTGAAAGCCATCATGGCGGCGATTTTAAAAGCAATTTCGGAGCTGTCTACATCATGGTAACTGCCATCATAAGCGACGACTTTAATGTCTACGACGGGGTAGCCCGCTAGCACGCCGTTAGCCGCCGCTTCAATCACTCCCTTGCCGATGGCCGGAATATATTCTTGGGGAATGGTGCCTCCTTTAATTTCCGTATCAAACTCCACGCCGCCGCCGCGATCCAGTGGCGTAAGGCGCAGCCAGACATGGCCATACTGTCCCCGGCCGCCGCTCTGCTTGATGTACTTGCCTTCCACTTCTACTTCCTTAGCAATGGTTTCCTTGTAAGCTACTTGCGGCTTGCCCACATTGACCGCCACACCAAATTCCCGCTTCATGCGATCAACAATAATTTCCAAATGCAGCTCCCCCATGCCGGCCATAATTGTTTGCATGGTTTCTTCGTCAGTCCGCACCCGGAAAGTTGGGTCTTCCGACATCAGGGCTTTCAAAGCCATCCCCATTTTTTCCTGGTCGGCTTTGGTTTTAGGTTCAACGGCAATAGAAATAACTGGCTCTTGTCCTTTAATTCGCTCCAGAATAATGGGATGGTCTTCCGCGGCCAACGTGTCGCCGGTGGTGGTGTTTTTAAGGCCCACCAGCGCCCCGATACCGCCAGCGCCGATCTCGTCCACTTCTTCTCGGTCGTTGGCATGCATGCGCAAAATGCGGCTGATGCGTTCTTTTTTGCCATTAGAAACATTGAGCACATAGGAACCCTTAGTAAGCCTACCGGCGTAAACGCGAAAATAAGTAAGTTGGCCCACAAACGGATCGGTCGCCACTTTAAAAGCCAGCGCGGTAAAGGGCTCATCGTTGCTGGGCTTGCGCTCCAATTTGATTTCCTCGTTGTTGGGATCAATACCCACCACCGGCGGCAAGTCGGTAGGCGCAGGAAGGTAAGCCACAATGGCATCCAACAAACGCTGCACGCCTTTGTTCTTTAAAGCGGTGCCACAAAAAATAGGCACAATTTGATTGGCAATTACACCCTTACGCAGAGCGGCGTTCAGTTCCGCTACGGCCATGTCTCCGCCGTTCAAAAACTTTTCTGTTAGCTGGTCGTCAAGCTCGGCAATTTTTTCAACCATCTGCGCTCGCCATTTTTTTACTTCCACGTGGTATTCCTCCGGAATTTCTTTTTCTACTACCTGCTCCCCCTTATCTCCTTCAAAGTACCAAGCCTTTTCCGTGAGCAGGTCAATAATACCGGTAAATTTCTCCTCCAAGCCCATCGGCAATGTCATCACCACCGTATTTTTCGTTAGCCGTTCGTGAATAGAGTTGACCGCTTTCCAGAAGTCCGCCCCGGTCCGATCTAATTTATTAATAAAACACATCCGCGGCACTTTATGAATATCGGCTTGCCGCCAGACCGTTTCGCTCTGGGGCTCCACGCCAGCGACGCCGTCAAAAACAACAACGGCTCCGTCTAACACGCGCAGACTTCGTTCAACCTCCACCGTAAAATCGACGTGGCCCGGCGTGTCGATTAAGTTCAAACGATGACCTTTCCAAAAAGCGGTTGTGGTAGCAGAAGTAATAGTGATACCTCGTTCACGCTCCTGATCCATCCAATCCATTACGGCTGCTCCTTCGTGTACTTCGCCGATTTTGTGGGTTAAGCCGGTATAAAAAAGAATGCGCTCGGACATGGTGGTTTTGCCGGCATCAATGTGGGCAATGATTCCAAAATTCCTCACCTTTTCAATTGGTACACTGGAAAAATTTTGGGTAGCCATAAATTAGTTAGAAAATAGAAACGGGAAAATAGAAATAAGTATTACCTAGCCCCTTGTTTCTAGCGCTAATTTCTAATTTCTAATTACTAGTTTCTCGCATTGTGCCTACGAGGCAAAATGCGAGAACGCGCGGTTGGATTCGGCCATGCGATGGACATCTTCGCGCTTTTTGATAGCGCCACCTTCTTTTTTGGACGCATCGATGATTTCGGCGGCCAATTTTTCCGCCATGGTGTGTCCAGAGCGTGAGCGAGCAGCGTCGCGCAGCCAGCGCATCGCCAAGACTTCTTTGCGGTCGGGTCGCACTTCTTGAGCAATCTGGTAATTGGCGCCGCCGACACGACGGGCCTTTACTTCTAATATCGGGGCCACGTTGCGAACGGCCGTATCAAAAACAACCAGCGCGTCATTCTTGGTTTGTTCCGATACTATATCCAGCGTTTCGTACATTATGCGCTGCGCCACGCTCTTTTTGCCATCCTTCATAATGTAATTAATAAAGCGCGACAACATTAAATTGCCATGCTTGGGGTCAGCCTTTAGGTAGCGCTTATTCTTATATACTCGCTTTTTTCGGGGCATATGTTAGAAAATTGAAACTAGAAATTAGACTAGTAAGGTATTTGGCGACTACAGGCGTTCATAATTACAATTTCTTAATTTCCAATTTCTAATTACTCGCCTTCGGGCGCTTGGCGCCGTAACGGCTGCGGCCGCGCTTGCGGCCCTCTACGCCAGCCGTATCTAAAATACCCCGGACTACTTGATAACGAACCCCGGGCAAATCTTTGCGGCGTCCGCCGCGCACCAGCACAATCGAGTGTTCCTGTAAATTGTGGCCTTCTCCAGGAATAAAAGCCGTTACTTCCATGCCGTTGGTCAGGCGCACACGAGCGACTTTACGCAAAGCAGAATTCGGCTTTTTGGGAGTCATCGTCTTGACCTGCAAACAAACGCCGCGCTTGAAGGGTGAGCCCTTCTTAAACTTCACGGGGCGATCCTTCAGCACGTTAAATCCCCGCAACATGGCGGGCGACTTTGATTTCTTTTTTTGGTGAACGCGTCCTTTGCGGACGAGCTGGTTAATTGTAGGCACAGCTTAGAAACTAGAAAATAGAAATTAAGAAACTAGAAAATAACATGGCACCGCAGGGCGGTGCGTCAAGACGTACTATAAGAAACTTGGCCGCAAATGTCAAAAGGGACTATAGCCGGAAATGGATTGGACCAAGCTTATCGCCGGAACAAAGACCAGTCGAGAGAGCAACCCCCCGCCTAAAAACAACAGCGCTAACATTATATAAAGCCCATATCGCTCCAGCCACTGCACCACATCCGGCCGGTGTTCCAGCACGATATACAAAATTTTGGATCCATCCAGCGGCGGGATGGGAATTAAATTAAATAACATCAATATGGCATTAACACTGGCTATAGTGACAAAAAGATAAGGTAAGGCTGTTCCCGGCGGCGCCAGTCGCGCCATTAAGCCAAAAATGATTAGAAGAATAAAATTGGTGGCCGGGCCCGCCAAGGCAACAATAGCCGGGCCCCATTTGCCATAACGCAAATTGTAGTAATTAACCGGTACCGGTTTTGCCCAACCAAAGACGAATCCCGTTCCCGATAATATTAAGAAGAGGGGAATTAATATCGTGCCCCACAAATCTATGTGTTTAATGGGATTCAAAGAAAGGCGTCCGGCATATTTAGCCGTCGGGTCGCCCAATTGCAGTGCTACATAGCCATGGGCCACTTCATGCAAAATAATTGCTATCGCTAACCCGAGTATCAGCGCACCAACTTGCAGTCCTCCCTCTACTGGTGCTAGCGATAAAGCTTGAAACATCATTGCATAAGTTTAGCAAGCAAATCTATAAATGCCAAAAAACTATAATTGCATACAGCGCAGCGATCAGTTTTTAAGGCCGTAGCTGCTAGCGGGACTCCTTAATGTAAAAACTTGCAGTGAAAAAATAGGCCGAGAAAACTCGGTCGCTGCGCTTTCAACTCAGTTGCGCAATCGGAATTAACCCTTGACTCAACTGAGCACGTATCTTATTCTCTCAACACTATGGCAAAGGCTTGTGAAATCTGTGGCAAGGAAAAATCAGTGGGTAATACCCGCAAGCTTTTGCGTGGCCACTACAACGTCACCGCCAAACGCCATTTCAAGCCCAACCTGCAAAAAACTACTTTCCAGGGACTCAAAGTTTTAGCCTGCGTGAAGTGTATCCGCACCCAATCCAAGCCCGCTAAAGCTTAAAGTAAAAACCCAAATGAAACGGCTCTTTCCGCGGAAAGAGCCGTTTCTTAATTGTAGTTGTGACCGTTTTCGGGCTGCCGGGAAT
>CAZUSC010000040.1:0-13937 GCA_964622915.1 uncultured Candidatus Saccharibacteria bacterium
CTTTGTTTCAGCAATGGCTCGCTGCATTGAACCGGTCACTCGGTCGGCATACATAATAACTTGTCCATCAATGTGGCGGGCGGCGCGACCCATGGTTTGTATTAGTGATGTTTCTGAGCGCAAATAGCCTTCTTTGTCGGCATCCATTATGGCCACCAGCGATACTTCCGGTAAATCAAGACCCTCCCGCAGCAGATTGATTCCTACCAATACGTCGTAATCCCCTTGCCGCAACCGGCGCAGAATATTAAGACGTTCAATGGTATCAATGTCGGAGTGAATGTAGGCCGACTTTACTCCCATTTCCCGCAAATAGCCGGCCAAGTCCTCGGCCATGCGTTTAGTCAAAGTGGTAACCAGCACCCGCTGCTTATTTTTTGTGCGCTCCTGAATATGGTCGATTACATCATCGACCTGATGGGCGGTGGGTTGAATAGTGATGGGCGGGTCGAGCAGGCCGGTGGGCCGCACAATCTGCTCGGCCAAGTTTTGGCTAGTGTTTTTTTCGTAGTCGGCTGGGGTGGCGGAAGCAAAAATTGTTTGGCCGATTCGCTGCTCGAATTCATGAAACTTTAGGGGGCGGTTGTCCTTAGCGCTGGGCAGGCGAAAACCGTGCTCAATTAAACTGTCTTTTCTGGCCGCGTCGCCGCCGTGCATCGCTCCCACTTGCGGAATGGTCATGTGCGACTCATCAATAAAAGTTAGGAAGCCTTGAGGGCCGAAGCGATAAATAAAATAATCCATTAGGGTCGCCGGCGGCTCGCCCGGTGCCCGGCCATCAAGATGCCGCGAATAGTTTTCCACGCCGGAGACATAACCAACTTGCTCCATCATTTCCAGGTCATACGTAGTGCGTTGCTGCAAACGCTGCGCTTCCACTTCTTTGCCCCGGCCCTTTAGCTGGCTAACTCGCTCCGCTAATTCACGGCGGATTGAATCAAGGGCGTGCCGCTGTTTGGCGGGGGTGGTGATAAAAAAAGTAGCGGGAAAAACAGCCGCTTGCACTGGCGTGCCTAATTTCTGTCCGGTCAGACTATCCAGGTATGTAAGCTTATCAATATTTGGACCAAAAAACTCTACGCGCAGCAACCTGTCTTCGCCCGCCGGAAAAATATCAACCACATCGCCGCGCACGCGATAGTGCCCGCGCGTAAGTTCAATATCGTTCCGGTTATATTGTAATTGGGTAAGGTGGGCCAGCAGTTGTCGCCGGGTGAGCGGCTGATTAATTGCTAAGAGCAGGCGTGATTCTAAATAATCAGCTGGTGAGCCAATGCCGTAGATGCAGGAAACTGAAGCCACTACTATTACATCTTGGCGCGAGAGCACCGCCTCCATCGCGGAGTGGCGCAGCCGGTCGATTTCTTCGTTAATGCTGGAGTCCTTCGAGATGTAGGTGTCCGTGCGCGGGATATATGCTTCCGGCTGGTAATAGTCGTAATAGGAAACAAAATATTCTACGGCATTGTTAGGGAAAAACTCTTTAAACTCTTCCGTTAATTGGGCCGCTAAAGTCTTATTGTGACTAATCACCAGCGCTGGTTTTTGGACATTTTCAATAACTCTAGCTAACGAAAATGTCTTACCGCTGCCGGTTACACCGAGTAAAGTTTGTTTTTTCAGTCCCTTCTCAATACCATCTGACAACTTCTTAATGGCCTGCGACTGATCCCCGGCGGGCTTAAAGGGAGCTTTTAATTCAAATTTGGCTGACACATCCGCATCTTAACGTTTTTTGTTCGCCTGGCCAAGCTCTTAACTGACTTTGATGAGTTTCTGGCTACGGGGTGGCGTTACCATATAAAAGTCATCACCCATAGGTCAAGATTGTCTACCAAAGAGCATCGATCGTTTATAGTAGACGAGGCTGACTATGCTCGTTCTCTGGCAGATATACAGCGCCAACTGATTGATTATGATGCCTAGAGATCGTATTACAGCCATTCAAACGCTAATCGTTTGACTTTTGACTTATCGTTTGACTTGACTTTTACGTTGGACAAGACTTAAAATTGACAATATAGGACAAGTAATATATTATATTTAGTCCTAGCTTTTTTGGCTGGGGTTATTAGTTCTTGTGCAAACTAGATATGTGCTGCGTAGGCACTTTAGCGCTAGTTTTTCACTGGCAACGAAAGGTAACACTGTAATGAAAAAGTTGGTTGTACTGTGCTCACCAGATGAAGACCTCGCTGCTCAACTTGGGAGACATCTAATGGGGTTTGCAGTCAAGCACAACAAAACTCCAGGTGCAATCACTGTCGACGGCGAGCTGGCAGATTGTGTTGTCGTCGATACTGGTCTCGCAAACGCTGAAATTATGCTGGAAAATGCACGAGCCGCCGGTGTAAGGCGCATCAGTATTGTGAGCGACCTACAAGAGCGCTACGAGCGGCTTGCTCAAGGCGATCATGACTCGTTCCAGCGTCGTGTACTGGAAAGCGAAATTCTTGCAGCGCGGATCGCACCTCCAGCATCGGCGGTACGTTGACAGCATAACGTTCTCGCCTATAGAGTTTTTTCCACATGCTCCCCTAGCTAACATGCGAAAGGGAGTTTTTTTATAAAACTGTTGTGGCGTAAAAGAGGTTCAAGGTTTTGTTCGTGTTTCCAAGTTTGCTTTACGCTTTTAGGTTTACAATTTACGCTTTCACTATGCCCAGTAACAATTTTTGGAAATTGGAAATTAGTAATTGGAAATTGATTTAAAGGTATGATTGCGCGTTTAACGGGAACAGTTATTGATCAGGAAGCCAATGCCCTTATTATTGATGTGCAGGGAGTTGGTTATCGGGTGATTGTCGGCAAAAAACTTTTCCGTCAAGGAAAGATTGGCGAGACGATGACTTTTCGCATCCATTACCATATTACGGATGACAAACGGGAGTTGTATGGTTTTGCTGAAGTACTGGAACAGCAATATTTTGAATTATTGCTAACAGTGCCATCTATTGGCGCTAAGACCGCTCGCAATATTTTAGATGTGGCTGATACGTCAGTTTTAGAGCAAGCGGTAGCGCAAGAAGATATAACTCTACTAACAAAAGTTTCCGGCGTTGGTAAGCGAACAGCCGAGAGAATTATTGTTGAACTAAAAGAAAAGATTGCGGCACCAAGTATTTTGAAGGCGGGCGGTAGTCTGCAGCACGATACGATCGAAGCCCTGGTCAGCATCGGCTTTACGCCCAATCAAGCGCGCAGCGCGGCAGGCAAATTACCCAGTGATGTTAAGACAGTGGCGGACGCCATTAAGTTGGCGCTTAAAGCCACAGCGCACTAACTATGCCCAGTGACAATTTTGGGAAATTAGAAATTAGAAATTAGAAATTATCCTGAAGGTATGCACATACGGCAAGCAACGGACCAGGACCGCGTGGCCTGGAATGAATTGGTGACGGCCAGTCCCAGCAATTCTTTTTTGCAGACCTGGCAGTGGGGGGAAGTTCAGCGATTCTTAAAAATCAAGTTTTGGCGTTTGATTTTGGAAGATGAGGGAAAGATTAAGTCGGTTGCTTTAGTAATCCGCCGTGATTTGCCGCTGGGGCGTTCCTGGCTTTACGTGCCGCGCGGGCCAATTTTTTCACCTGGGTCGATAAATATTAGAGAGTGGGAGGCTTGGCAGCCATATTGGCAGCAGTTAGCTGGAGAAGAGTCCGCTTTGTTTGTGCGGATTGATCCGGCGCTGCCGGTGATTGATTTACCCGCTGGCTGGCAGAAAGCGGAGCGAGAAGTGCAGCCGCGCCATAGCTTAATTTTGGATTTAACTCCCAGCCAGGAAGAATTACTGGCAGGTTTGAAATCTAAAACTCGCTACAATATTCGCTTGGCCGAACGCAAAGGAGTTAAGGTGCGTTTTTCCCAAAGTCCCGCCGATGTAGAAGCATTTATTGCTTTATCTCGATCAGTCACGGAGCGCTCCAGGTTTCGTTATCACCCGCCGCAGTATTATCGGGCCATCTTGGGTCAACTGGGATCAGACAATATGGCGGAAATTGCCATTGCCGAACACGCCGGAGATGTACTAGCTGCTCATATAATGATTTATAACGAGGCAGTAGCCACCTATGCGCATGGTGCCAGTACTCCCCAGAAAAAGGAGTTGATGGCTCCTACTTATTTATATTGGCAAACAATTAAACGGGCGCGCGAGCGGGGATGCCGGACGTACGATTTTTTTGGCGTCGCACCTGCCGACGCTGGCTCCGATCATCCCTGGAGCGGGATTAGTCGGTTGAAGTTAAGTTTCGGCGGGCAGCGGCAAGATTATGTTGGTGCCTATGACTTTGTAGTTGACTCGGCCTTCTACCAACTCTTTAATATAGCGCGGCGAGCTAAGGGACTATTTCATTAAAAGTCTATGCAGCAGTGGTGGCAGCAAATAAAAAACGTATATCACTTTTGCCAAGCGCACGCCTGGCGAGGGTTATATGGGCGGCCGGATAGGCACCTCACCCTTTACGGCGTCACGGGCACAAACGGCAAGACCACCACCTGTTATTTATTGGCTAGTATTTTGTCGCAGCACTTAGGACAGGAGCGAGTGGGTATGCTGACGACCGTCGCGCTGCGGGTGGGTCAACGCCAGGTAATCAACAAAACTAAATTAACCACATTGCCCAGCCAGCGCGTCTATCGTTATTTAAAGGCCATGAACGCCGCTGGGGTTACTGATGCAGTGATCGAAATGACTTCCCATGCTTTGGATCAACACCGCTTGGCAGGGCTGACTTTGGCCGGCGCCATAATATTAAACGTCGAAAGAGAACATTTAGATTACCACCAGACGATGGAGAAATATGCACTGGCGAAAGAGCGCATCCTGCATTATTTGCCCGCTGGCGCTCCGCTAGTTGGCAAAGAAGACGATAAATACGTCGCGGGTATTTTGGAGCGAGCCCGGCAGCGTGGCCTGTCCATCCATCCGTTTACGGCCGAGCAAGCCCGCCAGGTAGTGACCGCTTTAAGCGGAACTTTTAACAAAGAGAATGCTTTGGCGGCGAGCCTGCTTGCGCGGGCACTAAAAATTCCGGAGCACTCCATTCAGGCTGGCGTGGGCGCCGTGACCGCAGTACCTGGTCGAATGCAGTGGATTAATAATGATAAAGGCTTTCGCATTCTGATCGATTACGCCGTTACTCCCGCTGCCTTACGGCGAGTTTATCAAGAAGTGCGGCCATTAACGGTCGGTAGAATCCTAGGCGTGCTGGGGGCGGCGGGGTTACGCGATCGGGGTAAGCGCCCGCTAATGGCGCGCGCAGTAGCTGGGCAGGCCGACCTATTAGTCATTACCAGAGAAGACCCCTGGACCGAAAGCGAGCAGCAAATTTTTTCGGATTTAGAAGAAGGTTTAAAAGAAACGACAATTCATTGGCGTAGAATTACTGACCGCAAGGAAGCGATTCAGTATCTCCTACGGGAGGCCAAACCCGGTGACACAGTCGTGATTACCGGCAAGGGTGCCGAGGTCGGCATGGGCATTGGTAAAAAAATCATTCCCTGGAATGATGCCAAGGTGGTGGAGGAAATTTTACGGGAGCTATGAAATATTTATTAATCATTAATACCGCCGGCAGCAAGACCGAGCTGGCTATTGGCGACGAAAAAAATATTTTAGTTCAGCGTACGGGGCCAGCTGACCCCCAGGCAAGCCGGCTTTTACTACAGAGACTTGATCAACTATTCCAAGAAATAGGTATCAATCTAACCGACATAAAGCGGGTGGCAGTCTGCCATGGGCCGGGCGGGTATTCTCAGTTGCGGGCAGGCATTGTTACCGGCGCTCTTTTAAGCTTTGCTTTAGGCACCCACTTAGTGGGCGTACCGGATGTGTCTTTAATAGAGATATTAAAGACGGCTTGGCAGATAAATCCGCAGGAAATAGTTAAACCACAATATACCTAATTTAGCAATGTTAGGGGGAGCCTGTGCAAAACTCTGCCCAGCGTCCTTGACAAGGAAATGGGACTAACGTAGACTGCCATTCATCGTCTTTGACGATCAAGAACTGTGTGCATCAACACAATACTAGAGCATGGTACGCGCGCGGAGCATTGATTTAAGCTCTGAAGAAGGATATTTATCTTCGTGCAAACTGTGGCTCCCCTATTTTAGTAAGCCATTTTCCCGCAGCTGTCTTAAGTCGGTGAGGCATTGCTGTGGCTATTATTTTTTTTATTAAATAAGCGATGCCCAAAAAAGCCTCGGCTACTAACCAAACCATTCCCCTGCTTCGCGAGAGAAAGACTTTTACTTCTCAGCCCGTGCAACTGCGTAATGTTGCTAATCTACTTGATATCCAATTGCAGTCCAATGCTTGGTTTTTTGAGCAGGGCTTAAGTGAATTATTTGAAGAAATCTCTCCGATCGTAGATTACGCCGGAAACTTGGAGCTGCATTTCGTTGACCACTATATTGATACGCCGAAACACACCGAAGCCACTGCTCGCGAGCGCAACGCTACTTACGAAGCACCCCTGCGCAGTGCAGTCCGGCTGGTCAATAAAAAAACGGGCGAGGTAAAAGAGCAGGAAGTCTATTTGGGGGAATTTCCCATCATGACTCCGCGCGGCACCTTTATTATTAATGGTGTGGAGCGGGTGATTGTCTCTCAACTGATTCGCTCGCCCGGTGTTTTCTTTTCGGCCGTGACTAACAAGGGGCGTAACTGGTACGGCGCCAAAATCATTCCTAATCGTGGCGCCTGGTTGGAATTAGAGACGGCCAGTGACGGCGCTATTTATGTCAAAATAGACCGCAAGCGTAAAGTGGCCGTGACCTCCTTACTGCGCGCCTTGGGCGTGGCCAGTGATGCGGAAATCAAGAAGTTATTTGCCGGCGTTGATACTGATAAAGCCATGTCTTACGTGGCGGCCACCTTAGCGAAAGACGCGGCCGCTAATACCGGCGAAGGATTAAAGGAAGTATATAAGAGATTGCGGCCGGGGGACTTGGCAACCATCGACAACGCCAAGCAAATGATTCATGACATGTTTTTCCGCTTTGACCGTTATGACTTTGGCCGGGTGGGCCGCCACCGCATGAATCAGCGGCTTAATTTGGATGTGCCAGAAGAAGCCGAGCATCGAATTTTTAGAGTTGATGATTTGGTCGCCGCCATTAGAGAAATTATTCGTTTGAATACCACGCAAGAGCCAGCCGATGACATTGATCATTTAGGCAACCGCCGGGTGCGCGCCGTCGGCGAGCTGCTGCAAAATAAGTTTCGCGTTGGGTTAATTCGCATGGAGCGTATTGCCAAGGACCGCATGAGTACGCTGGATATTGAGCAGATGACCCCTTCCCAATTGACTAATGCCCGGCCGATTATTGCGGCTATTAAAGAGTTTTATACCAGCTCGCAATTGTCACAATTCATGGACCAGACCAACCCATTATCCGAGGTCGAACACAAGCGTCGCGTCAGCGCGATGGGACCAGGGGGCCTTGATCGTAACCGCGCTGGTTTTGAAGTTCGTGACGTTCACCGGAGCCACTATGGCCGTATTTGCCCCGTGCAGACGCCGGAAGGACCGAATATTGGGTTGGTGGGACACCTGGCTTTATTTGCGCGTATTAATTCCTACGGGTTTCTAGAAACGCCCTACCGCAAAGTTGTCAAAGGAAAAGTGACTGACACCATTGAATACATCGACGCTTATAAGGAAGACAAAGTAGTAATTGCCCATGCGGCCGAACCGCTGCTGGCCGATGGCTCATTTGCAAACGAGCGCGTAGAGGTGCGGGCACACTTTGGTCAGTTTGCGGAAGTAACTCCCGATCAGGTTGATTACATAGACGTCTTACCACAGCAAGCCTTATCAGTGGCGGCCGGCATGGTGCCCTTTATTGAACACGACGATGCCCAGCGGTCGCTGATGGGATCGAACATGCAGCGGCAAGCAGTGCCTTCAGTCGTACCGCAAGCCCCGCGGGTTGGTACTGGCTTGGAAGCGGTGGCGGCGTATAATTCCGGCCAGGTTATTGTGGCCGATACGGCCGGTACGGTTAGTGAGCTGGACGGCCAACACATTACGATCGTTAAAGATGATGGCGAACCAGTAATCTATCGCCTGCAATCCTTCCAGCGCAGCAATCAGTCGACGGCCATGACACAGCATCCTTTGGTAGCCAAGGGGCAGTCAGTTAAAAAAGGTGATTTGTTGGCGGATGGCGCGGCCACCGACCATGGTGAACTAAGCCTAGGACAAAACCTGCTGGTAGCGTTTATACCTTGGTATGGCAGTAACTTCGAAGACGCTATTGTTTTATCGGAGCGGGTGGTTAAAGAGGATCGTTTCAGCTCCATTCACATTGAAGACTTTATTATTGAAGTGCGCGACACCAAGTTGGGTCCGGAAGTAGTAACGCGCGACATTCCCAACGTTAGCGAGGAAAAGCTGCGCAATTTGGGTGAAGATGGCATTGTACGCATTGGGGCGGAAGTGCACAGCGGTGATATTTTGGTTGGTAAAGTTACCAATAAAGGCGAGACTGACTTAACACCGGAAGAGCGCTTGCTGCGGGCCATCTTCGGCGAAAAAGCGAAGGACGTCAAAGATACCTCTCTGTATTTACAGCATGGGGAGATGGGTAAGGTAGTCGATATCAAGACATTTTCCCGTGAAGAAGGTGACAAATTGTCCTCGGGTGTTATTAAGCAAGTTCAAGTCAGCATTGCTCAATTCCGCAAACTGCAGGTCGGTGACAAGTTAGCGGGTCGCCACGGTAATAAAGGCGTTATTTCCCGCATTGTGCCCGAGGCGGATATGCCTTATTTAGCGGACGGCACGCCGGTTGATGTAGTGTTGAACCCGATGGGTGTGGCTAGTCGTATGAACTTAGGACAAATCATGGAAACCCATTTAGGCTGGGCGGCCCATAAACTCAATTATCATGTGGCCTCACCGGCTTTTTCTGGTGTGCCCGAAGAAACCATACGTGAGCAGCTGGTAGCGGCGGGGTTGCCGGCCAACGGTAAAGTTGAATTGTATGATGGTATGGATGGCCGGAAATTTGATCGGGCCGTGACGGTCGGGGTGATGTATGTGTTGAAGCTCCATCATCTAGTCGAGGATAAAATTCATATGCGCTCGACTGGACCGTATTCGTTAGTCACGCAGCAACCGCTGGGCGGCAAAGCTCAATTCGGCGGCCAGCGCTTCGGTGAGATGGAAGTGTGGGCACTGGAGGCTTATGGCGCAGCGCACACTTTGCAAGAAATGTTGACGGTAAAGTCCGATGATGTCGCCGGCCGCAGTAAAACCTACGAAGCAATCGTCAAAGGCGGCCAAATCCAACCCCCCCACACGCCGGCTGCTTTTGATGTGCTGGTCAAGGAAATGAAAGGGCTGGCGCTGGATGTCGAGTTGGTCGGAAGTTCCAAACCGGCCGAAGCACCCAAAGAACATGTGGCCGTCGATAAAGAAGTGCAGCCCGCTCGCAGAAGAGCGCGCATTCGCTAATGGTGATTGGTAATTTGATATTTGGGATTTAATAAATATGGAGCACGAAGAACCAGCATCAGATTTTCGATCGGTTAAGTTAAAGCTCGCTTCCCCCGAGGTAGTTTTGGATTGGTCGCATGGCGAGGTTACCAAGCCGGAGACTATTAATTATCGAACGCAAAAACCGGAAAAAGATGGACTGTTTGATGAAAGAATCTTTGGTCCCACTAAAGATTGGGAATGTTATTGCGGCAAGTATCGCCGTATTCGTTACAAGGGGATCATTTGTGATAAGTGTGGAGTGGAAGTAACCCGCTCCATTGTCCGCCGCGAACGCATGGCCCATATTAGTTTGGCCACCCCCGTCTCACACATCTGGTTTTTGCGCGGGGTGCCTTCTAAGATGGGACTCTTGCTCGATATTAACGTTGGCCAGCTAGAAAAAGTTATTTATTTTGCCTCTTATATTGTCATTGAAGTTGATGCCACAGCCAAAGCGGAATTGCTCGATCGCCTCCACCGCGAACACGAATCCAAACGAGCGGCCGTTAAGCAGGGCTACAAACAGTTGCGCGGCGGCGTGGCCAAGGATTCAACTGATCGTGGCCAACAAAAAGATAAACTGAAAGATGAAGAGAAAAAAGAATTGGATAAATTAGATACCGCGACCGCCGCAGCGGAAGAACAAATCAAGAATCTAGTATTGCACCGCATTATTTCGGAAGTAGAATACCGGGACCTATCGCTCAAATATGGCCATGTTTTCAAAGCCGGTATCGGCGCGGAATCCATTCGCAATCTGTTTGAGCAAATGGATTTGGCCAAACTGGCTAAGACGTTGGAAAAAGAAGCCGCTGATGCCTCGGTTGCCAAAAAGAAAAAATTAGTCCGGCGGGTATCTTTGATCCGCGGCATGATTGAAGCGGGCATCCGTCCGGAATGGATGTTTTTGACGCAACTGCCAGTCATTCCGCCTGATTTACGCCCGATGGTCCAACTAGATGGCGGACGTTTTGCGGCATCCGACCTCAACGACTTGTATCGGCGGGTCATTAATCGCAACAATCGCTTAAAACGCTTACTGGAATTAGGGGCGCCAGAAATTATTACTCGCAACGAAAAACGCATGTTGCAAGAAGCCATTGATGCTTTGATTGATAATTCCGCTCGTCGCGGCTCCACTACCGTTAACACCACCGGCCAGCGACGGCAGCTAAAATCTTTGGCGGACATGCTTAAAGGCAAACAGGGTCGCTTCCGACAGAACTTGTTGGGGAAGCGGGTCGACTACTCCGGCCGCTCCGTCATTGTGGTCGGACCAGAGTTACACCTACAGCAATGCGGCCTGCCTAAATTAATGGCCCTGGAATTGTTTAAGCCTTTTGTTATTCATGAGTTAATTAAGCGGGAGCTGGCCCATAATATTCGCAGTGCCAGCCGTTTGATTGAACAGGGTATTCCCGAAGTGTGGGATGCCCTGGAAGAAGTGACCAAGACACACAAGGTATTACTAAACCGGGCTCCCACCCTGCACCGCTTGGGCATCCAGGCTTTTCAGCCCGTCCTAATTGAAGGCAAGGCGATCCAAATCCACCCCATGGTCACTACTCCTTTTAATGCCGACTTCGACGGCGATCAGATGGCCGTCCACGTGCCGCTTTCCAGCCAGGCGCGCCATGAAGCCGATGAAATTATGTTGTCGTCGCACAATTTGCTTAAACCAGCCGATGGCCAGCCCGCTACTTCCGCTACCCAGGATATTGTTTTGGGACTTTACTACATTACCAATATTGAAGAAGGAGCATTAGGAGCCGGGCGAACTTTTGCCAGTATCCAGGAGGCAGTAATGGCTCATCAACTAGACCAAGTGGCCATCAATGCCCGCATTAAAACATATAATCCGGTTAAACGCTTGGAACTAGTGGACACAACGATCGGCCGGCTGCTTTTCCATGAAATCCATCCCGATCGTTCCCAGTTTATTAACACACCGCTCGATAAATCAAGTCTGAAGAAGATTATTGGCCAAGTATTGTCCACTTATGGCCAAGAACGCACTGCCCAATTCTTGGATGACATGAAAGACCTAGGTTTTGCCGAAGCTACCCGCAGCGGGTTGTCTTGGGGGATGACGGACCTGGTGGTTCCCGCCGAGAAAAACGCCATTGTGCGCCAGGCAGAAGACAAGGTCGCTACAATTGCCGAGCAGTTTGCCAATGGCCTGTTAACCGATGAAGAGCGCTACCGTATGGTAGTGGGTGTTTGGGAAGAAGCGCGGGAAGAAATGGCGCAAGTCAGCCAGCAAGCGCTGGATCGCGGCGGCAGTGTCTATGCCATGGTTAATTCGGGCGCCCGCGGATCCTGGACGCAGACTCTGCAGATGGTCGGCATGAAAGGAACCGTGGCCGGGCCAACTGGACGAACGGTAGAGCTGCCAATTAAGAGCAGCTTTAAAGAAGGCTTCAACGCCCTGGAATACTTCCTATCCACACACGGTACCCGTAAAGGGATGGCCGATACCGCCTTGCGTACTGCTACCGCTGGCTACTTAACCCGCCGCTTGGTAAACGTGGCGCAGGATGTGGTGGTCCACGAGGACGACTGTGGCGATACGGAGGGCGGCATTATGACCCACGAAGATAGTGCAGAAATTGGTACTACTCTCGGACGCCGCACGATCGGGCGCTTTTTAGCCGAAGGCGTGAAGCATCCCAAGAGTGGCAAAACTCGTTACAAACGCGGCACACTAGTTGACCAGGCGGTGGCTGATGACATTGACAAGCTCGGCATTGATGAAGTGATTGTGCGCTCGGCGGTAACTTGCCAGGCCGAACAAGGTATTTGTCGGATTTGTTACGGCTGGGATTTAGGCCGCAATGATGTAGTAGTAATTGGCGAGGCGGTCGGCGTGATAGCGGCGCAAGCTATCGGCGAGCCTGGCACCCAGCTGACTATGCGTACCTTCCACGCAGGGGGCGCTTCTGGCGATGATATTACGCAGGGGTTGCCTCGGGTCGAAGAATTGTTTGAAGCCCGTATTCCCAAAGGGCAGGCTGTGATGGCTGATATCGACGGCAAAGTCAGTATTAAAGAAAGCAAAGAAGGTGTTGTCATTACGGTGACGGGCAAAAAAGAAGAGCGGGCCTACACTATGCCGCTCAACGTTACTCTCAATGTCAAAAACGGGGAGGCGGTATTGGCCGGCCGCCAGCTAAGCGAAGGGCATTTAAATGTTCATGATTTATATGCCGCGGCTGGCGTGCGAGCTGTGCAGCGTTACATTCTCAAAGAAGTCCAGCAAGTCTACGCCATCCAGGGTGAAACAATCAATGATAAGCATTTGGAAATTATTGTCCGCCAAATGTTATCGCGTGTTCGTATCCAGGATCCGGGAGATACTGAACTGTTGCCTGGGCGGGTGGTAGAAATGTCTGAGTTTGTGCGTGCTAATCGTCTGGCTAAAAAGGATGACAAAAAAGCGGCGAGCGGCGAACGCCTCTTGATGGGTATCACCAAAGTATCTTTATCTACCCGCAGTTTCTTGGCAGCCGCCTCCTTCATGGAAACAGCCCGGGTGTTAATTGATGCCGCTATTACTGGCAAAGAAGACCACCTTAGAGGCCTGAAGGAAAACGTTATCATCGGCCGCCTTATTCCCGTCGGTACCGGCTACCGCAAGCCCGGCCAGGATATACCGGTTATTCAAGAGGAAGAACTGGCAGCGTTATCAGAAGAGGGGGCTCCAGAATTGGAAGAAGAAGCCATACCGGCACCCGAAGTAGAAGCTGACGCAGCGTAAACAAGCGGTTGCCCCGCCAGGAAGATAATAGGCCCTTACGCCGGTAAGAGCCTATTATTTTATGGCTTTATTGAAGGCTAGGGGGCGCTATTTATGCAGCAATTTGTGTGGCATAATATATAGGCTCTATGCCCAGTAACAATACTTCACCGGTGTTCTTCTATACCTATGTCCTGCAAACCCAGGCAGATGGTGAGAATTATGTTGGCTTCACAACGGACTTACGCAAAAGAGTAGAAGAACACCGCCACAGTAGAGTTTTCTCTACTCAACATCGATTACCCATTGATCTTATTTATTATGAAGCATGTCTAAATCAAAACGATGCCAAGCAACGAGAAAAATACCTGAAAAGTACTGCCGGGCGTAGATTTTTAGCTAAACGTATTAAACACCACCGTGCCGAGTTCGCTTGGCATCGTGTGAAGTAATTGTTACTGGGTATGCGCTTAAATCCCTTTCGTCGGTCGTCCCGCCGTTCATCCGGCAGTTGGCTCAAATCGGAAACTAAGCTAGCCATTATTGGCGTGCTTTTGCTGATTGTCGCGTTAATTATTATTTTAGGCTTCTTTTCGGCCGCGGGGCCCACGGGCGCGTGGCTGCTGGGGGGCGTGCGGCGGGTCTTTGGTCTTAGTGCTTATCTGCTGCCGATCGTCATGATTTGGATCGGTATTTACTGCATTCGGCCGCGC
>CAZUSC010000041.1:0-18134 GCA_964622915.1 uncultured Candidatus Saccharibacteria bacterium
AGGTGATCTCTCGCACTCGACGAATTAATCGTCCTTGATTACGCACTTCGTTTCGCTGAGTCTGGTATGGCAATGCCTGGCGGGGCGTTGTGCTGAACGAGCTTCGCTCGTTTCTGATCATTCGGCTGAGCAGGTTTCAGCTCAGTGCTCCCCAGCTGGTCAATCTGCGCTGGCTCAGAGGATGGTAACAACTGTCACTGATTCTACGCCCCAGCTAAGCGCTCTGTACCTTAGTAGGCTGCTGTATCCCACAACAACTCACACCGAAACGCAGCGCGACAAACGACGAAACATCTCGTCATTGATCTTTCGCCAACCCACCCTCTTATGCGGTGGGTTTTTATTATTTAAAAAGTGGGGATGAGAGGACTTGAACCTCCACGAGCTTGCGCTCACAGCGTCCTGAACGCTGCGCGTATACCAATTCCGCCACATCCCCAGTTACAAACTCAAAGAGCAAAACGCAAAAGTCAAAACTGCAGCTATAGCATTCATACCAGTGACCTGTTTGTCAAAAGTTTATGAGCTTGGTGAAAATTTTTAATAAGCGGGTCGACGCTCCGGGGGACCCCCGCCGCGCGCACGCTAGGAGCACGGTGGGGGTGCAGGAGCAGGCAGGACCCGCCTCAGGATTGTTTTTCACCAAGCTCATGTTCTTAACGTAGCTAGCCAGCTATGTCTTTTAGTTTTTGCTTGAAGTCTTCTACGCCAGCTACCGGAACGGGATCAAGGCCGTATTCTTTAGCCAAATAATAGGTAGTCCACATACCAAACATGACGGTGGCCAATATTTTCTCCAGCAGTGTAGTACCAGGAGCGACAAATTCTTCGACGGCCACACCCCACTTACGAAACATCTCACTGGTTACATCAATGCGCGCTTTATTGCGAGGATGATCGTGGCGGTCGCGAATCATTACGGCTAAAAATTCGGCTGGATTCTTTAAACTTGCCAGCTCGCTCATGCCGATCATTTCGTTATGATTAAGTTCTGGAAAGACATTCCAAAAGGCCGGATGCTTGGCATTTTCGTTCGTCTGGATTTTAAAATTCTTAGCAGCAAAACCCAGATTGTCGGTGGAGTAATAAACGGGGATCTTGCCCTTAATCTTTTGTGCCAGCTGCTTGGCCGCCTCCTCCAGCGTCGGAGTTGTTTTGGTAAGTTTGGCGGCCACCGTCTGTAACTCATCGGAGATATCACGCACCAAGCCGCTGTTTTTTAGGGCAGTATAAATTCCGGTAAAAGCGGCAAATAAAGTATGACGCGGTTGCATATTGGGAAAGTCGATCAAGCAAAAAGGAACATTATCGCGCTGACACCAGTCTTTCAACGTGCCGCCCGCCGCACTGCCCAGCAGAGGAATTTTGTGCTTGCGGGCCGCCTCATAGGCTGATAACGATTCTTCCGTATTGCCTGAATACGAGCTGGTAATGACTAAGGTTTTACTGAAACCCAGGTGGCCAATGTAAGCGAGCGGCAAATCATAATTGCGATGGACAAACAGCGGAACATTACTGATGCCTAGAGCATTTATTAAATCGCCCGGATGTCCGCTGCCGCCCATGCCAGCTAAAATTATGGAGTCAAAATCTCCCGCTACTTTAACGTCCTTATTTACCTCTAGCGAATGAGAAATTTGCTGGGGAGAAGCTAAAATAACGTCGCGCATGTCATCTTGCACAGTGAGTAGTTTGTAGTGAGTAGTGAGTAAAATTAATACTACAACCTACAACCTACCAACTACAACCTAACTTGAGTTCCAAACCCGCTTCACTTTCACGTGCCATTTACTAATGTCATTCAAACGACCCATCGGCAGATTCACCCGGTCAATGGTCATACCGCGGACCGAGTTATTATGGGCAAACAAATAATAAGGTTGATAAAGGATAATAGCGGGGTTGAGATCGAGAAATACTTTTTGGAACTCCAAGTATTTTTCTTGGCGCTGATTAATATCGCTGGTTTTGCGGGCTTCCTCTAGTATTTTGTCTATCTTGGTATTTTTAAGCAGCGATAAGTTGAGACCCGGGCTGCGCGTTTGGGTGGAGTGCCAAAAAGGATAAGGATCGGGATCGGTAGCCAGGATTTCGCCGTACAGTAATATTTGATATTCGCGCGGAGCAACAATGGTTTGCTGGATCTCGCCAGCGCCAAAGCTGGCAATGTTGACGGACACGCCGATTTTTCCCCACTGCTCCTTAATTAATTCAGCCGTCCGGACGAATTCCGGCCAGTCGGTTGTGGTAATAGTAAACTCTAGTTTGGCATCGCCTTTTTCCCTAATACCATCACCGTCAGTATCTTTCCAACCGGCTTCCTCCAAATTTTGTTTAGCTGTCTCCGGGTCATAGGCGGGTAACTCAATCTCCTCGTCCAAATTAGATTTTCCCCGAGGCATTGGCACTTGCAGAGGCTGGGCTTCCTTACCAAGAGCAGATTCCACAATTGTTTCCCGGTCAGTCGCTAAAGCGAGGGCAGAACGGATGCCGGCATCACCTAAACGTTCATTTTTAATCTCGTTGAAGAATAGGCCAAAATATTGGGGTAACAGCAAGCGGCGAATCGTAAGCGAGGCGCGATTGCGGAAACGCTCTGTGTTGGATAAGGCTAAAAAGCCCACCCCGTCCGTCTTGCCGGATAAAAGCGCTTGGGCCGCTTCCTCGTGGGTGGGGTAAAAAACAAACGTTATTTCATCTAGGTACGGCCGCTCACCGAAAAAATTATCATTTCTCGTCAAGCGAAAACTGGTAATCTCGCCGGTGCGACGGCGCGTAACAAGTTCCGCAAATTGAAAGGGTCCGGTGCCCACGGGCTTAAGCATTTGTTCGGCCAGCGAAGCATTTTTAGGCGGAATATTTTCCCAGACATGCTTAGGGACAATCCCTACCGTCAGGCTAGTGAGAAAGGGAGCATAGGGTTGCTTGAGACGAAAAACTACTGTCTGGTCATCAACTTTTTCTACCACCACTCCCTGAAAAGCGCTTTCTAAGGGCGATCCATAATCCGGCGTTTGAATACTGCGAATTGTGAACACAACGTCATCAGCCGTCAGGGGCTGGCCATCGTGCCATAAAACGTTGGCGCGCAGATGAATAGTGTACTCGAGTTGATTGTCGGAAACCTCGTAGCCCGTGGCCAACTCTGGTTGTAATTCAAAATTGTTATCGAGCTTAAAGAGCGAAGAATACACCAAGTTGGTTAAGTCCAAATCCAAATCATTAGCGCCGGCCAAGATGGGGTTGATATTGCGCGGTTGTCCGACGGCGGCCTCGGTATAGGAGCCGCCGGCCTGGGGAATTAAATGGCTATTGCGCTGGACGAAGCCGACGATGCTCCACACACTCGACACAACCAGAATAACAAACAGCAGGCCCAGGAAAGATCTTTCTTTAGCCGTCATGTTTTGGGCAATCACGTGTCCCCAATCTAGAGCCGGCTGCAGCCAGGCGGGCGCCACAAACTTTTTCATTCTCATAGGGGCGAAGATACAAATTTACTGCCGGCCGGGTCCTGTCGCCAGACAGAAGCGACGCTATAGTCGTAGGACGTATTCGGAGCGCTGGGGCAGAAGGCAGTATTGCGTTCACCGGTGGGAGTTTCTTCTAAAATGGAATACAACTCAAAAGAAGCCGGGCTACGTTTCCAGTAAAAGTAATCTTGGGAGCCGCCGGCAAAAATAGGATCGCTGGGGAAAGGCTTAGCGGGATTAGCATACTTGGTATGCTGCGCTCGCAGGCTAGCCTCCACTTGGCTTAAAACCGTCTTATTAGCCGGATCATTCAGCCGGCCGCACCAGGTGGGCTGCTCGTAAGGGGGAAAAGTGCCTTGCAGCGAATATGCAAAATACAAGCCTTGCTCGATGTCTTCAATATGATGTTTACGGGTGGTATCGCGCGTCTGTCGCTCGGCTCGTTCCAATAAATAGATTCCTCCTCCGGCCAGCATTAGCAGCGCCATAATTATCGGCAGGAAGGCGAGGGCGCCAAAACTGCTGCTAAGTCTGCCACGGGGAGAGTTAGTCAGGGGGCCTGTCTGTTGTAATGACCAGGCCATCCTACCTTATAAATAGGTTGACCAGCGCGATTAATAGAAACAATATTGACAGGACAACGGTGGCTTGAAAAATACGTTTTTCGCTGCCCCGCCGGACATGGAAGCCCTCGCTGGATCCGCCAAAAGCCGAGCCCAAACCGGCCGAGCGTGCTTGCAGCAAAATTGACCCGGTTAGGGCAACAGAGATGATAATAAAGGTGACATCAAGCCAGAACATACTAACTTATTAGGGTCTAACGTTTGTGGCAATAATACAAGCGGAGTTTTCCGCTGGGCACTACCTGCGTTTATATTTGGTAAGCTTCTAAGATAGAGAAGAAAGGGCGTCCCGTCAACATTGACACGCTTCCTAAAACACTGTCAATAATTATAAGTAGTCAGACAGGGTTTTACTTTTAGCTTCGCCGATCAGTTGGGCAATTTCCGCAGGACTGGCCTGCCGAATAGCTTTGAGGGAACCGAAGTGGTTAAGAAGTCTTTTTTTAGTTTTGGGGCCAATGTTAGGCACTTCATCTAAGACTGACCGCTGCTGCTGCTTGCGGCGCAACAAGCGGTGATAAGAAAGAGTAAACCGATGCGCCTCGTCTCGCATTCGCTGGATTAAAAAAAGTGCCTGTGCATCGTAAGGCAGATGGATTGATGGCTTGTCCCGCACAAAAATTTCTTCCTCCCGTTTAGCTATGGCAATTAAAGGAATCGTTAATCCCAGCTCGTCTAATATTTTTTGAGCAGACGACAACTGTCCCTTGCCGCCATCGATTATTACCAGGTCAGGCAGCGGCCAGCTTTTATTGCGGGTAGCGAAACGCCGGCGCAATGTTTCTTGGATCATGACGAAATCATTGGGAGTAGCAGGCGAGCGCAGGCGGAATTTACGATAAAGGCTATTGGCTGCCCGCCCATCGATAAAAACAACCATCGAGGCAGTGGCTAGTCGCCCCTGGATATTGGAGATGTCATAGATTTCGATTCGCCATTGCGAATCGTCCCGCGAAGCGTTCCTGCCAGCCGAAGCTTTAGCGCCGGCTGGAGCGGAGTGGGACTTAAGACCAATAGCTTTTAATAATTCACTTAAGGCTTGCTTAGCGCGCTGCTCTGTTTGCCACCCGGTGGCCTGCTCTTCTAATAAGTGTTGGGCATTAGTTTCCCCCATTTTTAAAAGTTGTTTTTTCTTACCGCGTTGGGGAACGGTGAATCGAGAAGGATTTTCTTCATTAATCCAGCTAGCCAAAGCTTCACTGTCGGCCAACGGAATAGGCACCATAATAACCGCGGGAATATCCTGCGCCACGCTATAATATTGCAGAATAAACTGGCGCAGGGTATCCACTGGCGGCGTATGGGCGCGATGTTTGAGTAAAAAGGTATTTTTATTGAGCAGCTTGCCCTGCCGAATCTGAAAAACATTGGCGGCGCTAATTGCCGGCTGGCGCGCCACGCTAATAATATCGAAAGATTCTTTGCTGGTTAGCCAAACTTTTTGCGATCCTTCTAGACGATGGACGGCCTGCAGCTGATCGCGGAAGATCGCCGCCTGTTCATAGTTATTTTGCTGCGAGGCGGCCCGCATGCCAGCTTGCAGGGTAGTCATAATATCTTCGCGTTGTCCGCTTAAAAAACGAATGATATTCTTGATATTCAGGTTGTAGGTTGTAGGTTGTAGGTTGTAGTGCTTTTTTCCGTGCTGATCGACACTTTTCATGCTTTCCTTTTTTTGCTGTGTAAATAGGGGATGAGGGAAGATAATTTCGCGGGGGGAATCCTTTTCTCCATGGAAAGGAAAAATGCGGCGCAGTAACTGTAAAGTGGCCCTAACTGATCGGGCGGAAGAATAGGGACCGAAATATCGCGCGCCATCTTTCTTGAATCGGCGGACAGGATAAACACGCGGCTGGTCTTCGGCCGTAATTTTAATAAATAGATAGTACTTATCGTCCCGCAGCACCACATTATAGGGAGGCTGGTGCTGACGAATAAGGTTTGCCTCCAGGACTAAAGCTTCTGTTTCATTATCGGTAGCAATCGTTTCAATGTTAGCGATCTTAGCGACCATCTGTATCTTGGACTCCTCCAGCTGGACCTTCGACCGCCAATAAGATCGAACTCTTGTTCGGAGAACTTTCGCTTTTCCCACATATAATACGCGCCCGGCTCGATCTTTATATATGTATACGCCGGGTGTGGAGGGTAGATTATTTAGTTTTTGCTGGATATCCATGCGTTTCCATTATGGGAACAGTATGCCTTTTGTCCACCCCGTTACGAGGTAGGTCGCCCCACGGCGGCCGTAACCGTGCCGCCCTCTAACGAAGTCAACTTGCTCCGAGCGGCTTTTCACCATATAATGATCGCTATTGCTAAGTTTAGAAATTAGAAATTAGAAATTAGAAATTGATATGCCCAGAATGTATTTTCTTAGTTTCTAGTTTCTAATTTCTGCATTTAGTGCCAAATGGCTAACGAGATCGTTATCAAAGGTGCTCGCGTGCACAATTTACAAAACATCACGTTGAAAATTCCGCGCGATCAATTGGTCGTTATTACGGGTCTGTCTGGCTCCGGCAAGTCTTCGCTCGCCTTTGATACATTATACGCCGAGGGACAGCGGCGCTACGTCGAGTCGCTCTCCGCCTACGCCCGGCAGTTTTTGGGTTTAATGGACAAGCCTGACGTTGATCAAATTGACGGACTGTCACCAGCAATTTCAATTGACCAAAAATCAACTACTAGAAATCCCCGTTCGACCGTTGGCACCGTTACGGAAATTTATGATTATTTGCGTTTGTTGTTTGCGCGCACCGGCGCCGCCCACTGTCCGCAATGCGGACGAACAATCGAGCGGCAGACGATCAAGCAGATGGCCGAGCAGGTCTGGCGGCTGCCGAAGAATTCGCGGCTGCTCATCATGGCGCCCCTCGTCCGCGATCGCAAAGGCGAGCATCGTCAGGCCATGCGTGACGCGCGGGCTAAGGGGTATGCTAGGGTCAGAGTAGACGGGACAGTGTATTCGATTGAAGAAGCTGAAACAGTAAACCTGGATCGACAAAAGCGGCATACTATTGAAGTAGTTGTTGATCGGTATTTTTTAGACGGTAAGCCCGATAAGCCGCGGCTGCACGATTCCTTAGAGACAGCCACCACGGTTGGAGACGGACTAGTTGTTGTCCAAAACGCGGAGACGGGCGAGGAGTGGCTGTTCTCGGAAGAATTTTCTTGCCCAGACTGTGGCATTAACATTCCGGCGCTGGAGCCGCGCGATTTTTCCTTTAACTCACCGCATGGTGCCTGCCCGGACTGTACTGGTTTAGGTACCAAGCAAGAAATCGATCCGGACCTGGTAATTCCTAATAAAAAATTAAGCATCGGCGAGGGAGCAATTAAGCCGTGGAGTAAGTCCGGACGCAGCCGCTGGTATGACCGGCTGCTGGCCGCCTTGGCGGGCAGCCGGCGGTTTTCCCTTAATCGGCCGGTCCAAGAATTAAATAGTGAGCAGCTCAAAGATATTCTATATGGGGAGGACATCTCCATCACGGTGCACACCAGCCGCGGCATGTGGTCGACCAAATATGAAGGCGTCATTCCGCAACTAATGCGACGCTATAAAGAAACTGATTCTGATCACACCCGAAGCGAGATAGAACAATTCATGGTAGAGAAACCCTGTCCAACCTGCGGTGGCAAGCGGTTAAAACCGGCTCCTTTGGCAGTAGCAGTCAGCGGCCAGAATATTCACCAAGTGGTCACCCTCGCGATCGATCAGTCGTTAGAATTTTTCCAAGCGCTCCAGCAAGGCAAAGAGGCCAGTTTTTCCAAGCAGCAACAGACTATTGCCAAGCAAATCTTAAAAGAAATTATTGCGCGGCTAACTTTTTTACGCGATGTCGGATTAAGCTATTTAACTTTAGATCGCCGGGCCGGTACCTTGGCGGGGGGAGAAGCCCAGCGTATTCGCCTGGCCACCCAGATTGGTTCAGGCCTGGTAGGTGTTTTGTATATTTTGGATGAACCGTCGGTCGGTCTGCATCAGCGGGATAATGCCAAGTTAATCAAAACATTGCAGAATCTACGGGACCTAGGTAATTCGGTAATCGTCGTCGAGCACGATGAGGAAACCATCCGCTCGGCTGATCAGGTGATTGACATCGGACCGGGTGCCGGCGAGCATGGCGGCAAGGTAATCTTCCAGGGCACCCCCAAGCAGCTCGAGCGCAGTGCGACGCTCACCGGTAAATATTTAGCCAAAAAGCTCAAGATTGCGCCGCCCAAAAAATATCGCTCTGGCAATGGCAAGAAGCTCACCATTATGAAAGCCAGTGAACATAATCTAAAAGACATCACGGTCGATGTGCCTTTGGGCAAGTTAGTTTGTGTTACCGGTGTCTCCGGCTCGGGCAAATCGACTTTGATTAACGATATTTTATCCCGCGTATTAGCGCGCCATTTCCATCGGGCTAAAACCCACCCCGGCGCTTATAAAGATATTAAAGGTCTGCAGTATCTGGACAAAGTTATTACTATTGATCAGTCACCGATCGGCCGGACGCCCCGCAGTAACCCCGCCACGTATACAGGCTTGTTCACTCCTATTCGCGATTTGTTTTCTTCAACTGAAGAGGCACGTACCCGGGGATATAAGGCCGGTCGTTTTTCTTTCAATGTTAAAGGCGGGCGTTGCGAGAGTTGCCAGGGTGATGGCGTACTGAAGATTGAAATGCATTTCTTACCGGATGT
Source organism: uncultured Candidatus Saccharibacteria bacterium (assembly GCA_964622915.1). Lineage (GTDB taxonomy): Bacteria > Patescibacteriota > Andersenbacteria > UBA10190 > UBA10190 > CAZUSC01. Next base: position 8,789 of record CAZUSC010000041.1, read on the forward strand.
TTATGTGCAGTGCGATGAATGTCATGGCCAGCGTTACAACTCGGCGGCTCTGGAAATAGAATATAAAGGCGTCAATATTGCCACGGTATTGGACATGACGGTGGAGCATGCACTAAGTTTCTTCCATGCCATTCCCGCCATCCGTGACAAATTACAGACTTTGCACGATGTCGGACTGGGGTATATTCATTTAGGCCAGCCCGCCACCACACTGTCGGGCGGAGAAGCCCAGCGCATTAAATTGGCTACCGAATTATCACGACGAGCAACTGGCAAAACATTATACATTCTAGACGAGCCGACGACGGGTCTGCATTTTGATGACGTCAATCGCTTGCTGGCTGTGTTGCAAAAGCTGGTTGATAAAGGGAATTCCGTACTAATTATTGAGCATAACTTAGACGTTATTAAGTCAGCCGATTATTTGATCGATATGGGTCCGGACGGCGGCGATGCCGGCGGGCAGCTAGTAGCGGTAGGCACTCCGCGTGAAGTTGCCAAAGTGAAGCAAAGCTATACGGGTCAGTATTTACGGAAAATCCTGCATTAGTCTCTTTGGCTCAGACGGTCGTTTGAGCCGTTTTGCAAACTAAGTTGACAATTTAGACAATAATGATATACTAGGGAATGTTCTTTCCAATGGAAGTGGAAAAGGAAGACTCTCAACAAAGGTCTTGGAGATCGATGCTGAATAGGCCACTGATGAGGATTGTAAGATGACCGTGACTTTGAATCCTTCCTGCCATGCTCAACTGTTGCTGGGCATCCAAAACGACATGGATGCCATTCTTGGATCCGGCGTGGTCACAGCCGTCCGGCTTTTCAGCCGCGATAGCGTGGCAAGCATCCAAGAGATGCTCGATGTTAAGAAGACGTTCGCGACCCTTGTCCGCAGCTCTACTTACGGGAAAGGGTTACTCCAACACCTGCCTTCACGCATTGCTTACCAGGCCATTGAGGAAGCCGTTGGGCAAGCACAGGCAACGATTGAGAAACTCAATTTTGGACCACAAATGCGACCGGTTCTTGAGGGTATCACATACTGGCGAATCATCGAGAATCAAGTCGGCGGCCCTCATCATATCGGAAAACTTCTTACCCGAGTCATGGAAGACATTGACGGTGAGTACAGCGATAACGGTATGAACCCATTACCGCGAACTGTCGAGGTGATTCCGCTCGGCCTGCTCTACGACGAGCCGGGCGTCATGGCCGTTCTACTCCTTGAGTAAAGCTTCCCCCGTTGCGAACCCGCAAGGTTCCGGCGGGGTTCTTTTTTTGAGCTTGGATTTCTACGGGGTACACTTAAAAAGTGAATAAAAAGACTATGGCAATTTGGCTGGCGGTTTTAGGAGTCATTATCGTGGCGGCTGGTTTTCGCTTATATAACATTCAACAATACCCGCCCGGTCTTTTTCCGGATCAAGCCGCCAATGGTGAGGATGCTTTGCTGATTTTAGACGGTGACGTCCGGCCGTTTTATGCCCGGGGCAATGGCCGGGAAGGACTATTTTTTATGTTGCAGGCCGTCTTCATAAAAGCGTTCGGCATCGGAGTGTGGCCGATGTTTGCCGCTTCCGCCCTAGTGGGAATTTTAACGGTGCTAGCCACTTACTTTGCCACGCGTGTCTGGTTTGGCCGGCTGGCGGGACTTGGCGCCGCTTTATTTTTGGCGACCAGCCATTGGCACGTAACGTTATCGCGTACTGGTTTTCGGGCGATAATGATTCCTTTGTTTGTGGCCGCCTTTACGGCGTTTGTTGGTTACACGATTGAATCAGTCAAAAGACAACGTCGGGTTTCTTCTTATATCTTTGCTGCCTTAGCCGGCGCGGCTTTCATGGGCGGTTTTTATACTTACATTGCTTATCGAGTGATGGTCGGCGTGGTGTTAGGTATTATTTTTTTACTTCTCCTCGCCGCCTTGCATCCGCAAATTGGGTTTCCCCATTTCCGCCGCTACGGCCGGCAAGCTGCCGTCGCTGTCATTGCTGGCTTGCTAGTATTTATGCCTTTGGGATTGTTTTTTATTAATAACCCGGAGGCCTTTATCGGCCGCGCGGGGCAAGTGTCAGTTTTTAGTCCGGATCTTCAGCGCCAATATGGCGGAGGAACGCTGTGGGGCACTATCCTTTATTCTACCCGCTACACTTTATTATCTTTCTTTGCTGGGCAGGGAGATCTTAATTGGCGTCATAGTGTGGCCGGCTATCCGCTGCTAAATCCCTTAGTCGGGCTGCTGTTTTTGCTGGGCCTGGCTTGGGCAATTAATGGGACGGTGACTGTTGCGATGAATATTATTCGCGGGCAAGAAGTACACGTTGGAATGATTTATCCTTACCTGTTGCTGGTATTAGCCGGAATGCTGCTGCCTATTATATCGACCGCTGAAGGGATTCCTCACGGCTTGCGCTCGGTTGGTCTTATTGTGCCGATATTTATGCTGGCCGGTACAAGCGGAGCAGTAATAATACATTGGCTGCAAAAACGCAGCTGGCCAATGCCTCTCACGCAAACAATACTTGGGCTCCTGGCCGGAATAGTGATTCTGACTAGCCTATATGATGCCGCTTTGTACTTTTATGTGGCTGCCAATGATAGCCAGGCGGCTTACGAATATCGAGGGGATCTAACGGAAGTAGCCTCCTATATCAACGAATACGCTGCCCAGCACCCCGACAGCCCGCGTCCTTCCTTGGTGCTTGATAAATTTTCTGTCCAAACAGTGCACTACTTAGCCAGTGTTGCTGCCCATGATTATTTGGATCACCCCGATGAAGCCCAGCACAAATATACTTTAGTGGAGCCGGCGCTGAGCGAGGCAGTAGCCTTAACTCCGAAGGACATTATTATTTTCACGCAATCGACCATCGTGGACGCTGATCGTTATGCGGCAACTCACGCGAAGTCGATTGAACTGGTGGTGTCACGGCGTAATCGTTTTGGCCAGGAAGTGCTGCGAGTTTATCGGGGGAAAGGACGCAACGAAGAGCCAGCGGCGGAGGAAGCTAGTTTGGACGCGTAACTATAAAGAGTAAGGGGGAAGATGTTAGAGCAAGCAATTTACAATACAATCAGATACTTTGACCTGCTGGACTTACCGCTAACAGTGGTACAAGTCTGGCAATATTTATTAGTCGATGAGAGCGAATCCAATTTACGCTGGGAAGGGCACGCTCGGTATAGTTTGGCCGAAGTACGGGCTACTTTGCAGACTTCGCCTTGGCTGGCGCAGCGCTTGGAAAGCAAATGGGGTTATTACGTCTTGGCCGGCCGCCAGCCGCTCGTTCGCCGGCGCCTCACCCGGCATGCTTTGGCCCAAGATAAATGGAAATTGCTGGTTACTGCCGCCCGCTGGCTGGCGGCCGTGCCATTTGTGCGGGCGCTGGCTGGGTCCGGTTCCTTAGCCTTAGACAACGCACGTCCCAGCAGTGATTTGGATTTACTAATTATTGTCCATCCCCACCGCATCTGGACGGCCCGCCTAGGTTTGCTGGTGGTATCTCAACTATTAGGGCGACGGCGCAAATATTGGAATCGCGAGGCGCCGGACAAGCTGTGCCTGAACCATTACCTGGCCGACAATCAGTTACTGTTAAGTGTCGATATCCGCAATGTTTACACGGCGGTGATGTATGCTGTGCTAGTGCCGGTATATAATCCGGGAGGGGTCAAGAACTTTTTGCAACGTAATGATGTCTGGATGCGCCGTTATGTGATGACGCAAGAATTTCCGGCCGCGGGGCACAACTACACGATTAAATTGCCGGCGGCGCTATCTTTTATCAAGCGGCAGATTGAGGCCATCTTGTTGGAATTTATCGGAGACGGTTTGGAGTACCTGGCTCGGCGTGTCCAGCTAGGGCTAATTCGCCGGCATTACCACCCGCGACAAGCGGGCCGCGTGGTTGTATCGGCGCACGAATTGGCTTTCCACCCCGATACCAAAATGACCGCTATTTTAAGCCGTTTTGGGCAGGATCCGGGACAACAGCCCTTGCTATAAATTGCCAAGCCGACGTCGGTAAAACGACCTTGCAATTTAGCAATCCTTATCGTAGAGTGCTAAATAGAAAGAGAGCTTGTTTTTTACGCTGTCCTGGTGTATAAACAAAAGTTCTCTTCTTTCAATTAAATCTTATTATTAAAAATATTTCAGCGTATGAAGATCAAACCGTTGCATGACAAAGTTGTTATTCGTCCCGCTTCGCCGGAGGAAGTCACTGCTTCCGGTCTAGTTATTCCGCAAACCGCTTCGGAAGAAAAGCCGATGCAGGGTGAGGTAGTGGCAGTTGGACCAGGCCGCCTGTCTAAAACAGGAGAGGTGCTGCCCATGAGCGTTAAAAAGGGAGACAAGGTTTTGTTTACCAAATACGCTCCAGACGAAGTAGAAATAGATGGCGAAGATTATTTGGTGCTGGAAGAAAGCAAAATCTTGGCTGTTGTCGTCGACTAACTTACTGGTTACTTATTACTAGTTACTAATTACTAAAACATATGCCTAAACAAATTTTATTCGATGATAAAGCACGTGACGGCTTGCGGGCCGGGGTTGATAAACTGGCCAACGCTGTCAAAGTGACACTGGGTCCCAAAGGCCGCAACGTGGTGTTAGACCGAGGCTTTGGTTCCCCTACCATTACTAATGATGGTGTAACTATTGCTAAGGAAGTTGAACTGCCGGACAAGGTTGAAAATATGGGGGTGGAATTGGTTAAACAAGTGGCCGAGAAAACTAACGACGTGGCGGGAGACGGCACTACCACCGCCACCGTCTTAGCGCAAAGCATGTTCAATGAGGGACTGAAGAACATTGCCGCTGGCGTCAATCCAATGGTCCTGCGCCGCGGTATCGAAAAAGCCACGATGATCGCCGTGGAGTCGCTGGAAGAACAAAAGCGCGATGTTCGTGGTCGGGCGGAAATTGCCCAGGTGGCGACGATCTCTGCTCAAGATGAAGAAGTGGGTAAATTAATTGCCGATGTGATGGAAAAAGTAGGTAAGGATGGTGTGATTACGGTTGAGGAATCCCAAACACTCGGCTTGGAATCTGAATTCGTGGAAGGTATGCAGATCGATAAGGGATACATTAGTCCGTACATGGTGACCAATGCCGATAAAATGGAAGCCCAAATCGAAAATCCCTACATCTTGCTAACGGACAAGAAAATTTCGGCGATTTCGGAAATTCTGCCGGTACTGGAAAAAGTAATGCAAGCTGGCAAAAAGGAGTTAGTGATTATTGCCGAAGACGTGGAAGGCGAGGCCCTGCCGACTTTGGTCCTGAATAAAATTCGCGGCACCTTCAATGCTATTGCCGTCAAAGCCCCCGGCTTTGGTGATCGCCGTAAAGAAATGTTGCAGGACATCGCGGTGCTAACGGGCGGCCAAGTAATTTCCGAAGAAGTTGGAATGAAATTAGAAAACACTACTTTACAGCAGCTGGGACAGGTCGATCGCGTTATTGTCACAAAAGACGACACCACAATTGTCGGCGGCAAAGGCAAACAAAAAGATATTGATGCCCGTGTTAATCAGATCAAGCAGGCCATTGCCAACGAAACTTCTGATTTTGACCGCGAGAAACTGGAAGAGCGTTTAGGTAAACTTTCCTCTGGAGTGGCGGTAATCAGAGTAGGCGCTGCTACGGAAACGGAACAGAAGGAAAAACAGCATCGCGTGGAAGATGCGGTACAGGCGACCAAGGCCGCCGTGGCCGAAGGAATTGTGGCGGGGGGAGGACTGGCTCTCTTGATCGCCGCTCGCCAGCTCGATAAAGCCATTGATAAAGAAGAAGGCAAGCGTGGCGCCAGCAATCGAGATATCGTTACCGGCATGCAATTAGTAATGCGGGCCCTCGAAGAGCCGGCCCGTCAGATTGCCCTTAATGCCGGGCGCGAAGGATCGGTAATTATTGAAGAAGTGCGCAAACAAGGATTTAAGGTTGGTTACAATGCCGCCGACCATACTTATGTTGATATGTTCGAAGCGGGCATTGTTGATCCCAAGATGGTTACTCGCTCCGCTCTTCAGAACGCCGCTTCTATTGCTGCTATCATGTTAACGACTGAAGCGCTGGTAGCCGAGCTGCCGGAAGAGAAACCTGCCAATGCTGCCGGGATGGGCGGTGGAGGTATGCCCGGTGGCATGGGCATGATGTAGACATAAACCTAAGGTTTTATGTCTACCCTGAACGAAAGTGAAGGATCTAAACATAAAAACTCCCCCTGTACCACGTTGGGTGCAGGGGGAGTTTTGTTTCTGGTAATTTAGAGTCTACATGCTATCATGAACTTAAGTTAACCATTAGTATAAACAGTATGGATGACAACAATAACCCACAGAGCCAGCCACCTAGCCAAACACCATATCAGGCGCCAGTGCCTCCGCCATCCAATAATTCGCCGGAACCGAATGATATCACCGGCGTTGACTCTAACAAGTTAATGGCCGCGGTTTCCTATTTGGGTATTTTGGTCATTATTCCCCTCCTGATCAGCCGGAAGGATAAGTTCGTGCTCTTTCACGCTAAGCAAGGCTTGGTACTGTTGCTAGTTTATGTTGTTGCCGGCATTGCTATGTCCTGGATTCCGATTATCGGCAACCTGGTTGGCTTGCTCGGCTTCGTAGCTTCTATTGCCGGTTTGATTCAGGCCTTACAAGGCAAGTGGTGGAAAATGCCACTAATAGGAGATCTCGCCGCCAAGTTTCGGATATAGACGTGAGTAACGAGTAACGAGTAACGAGTAACCAGTAACCAGTAAGACAAAAAACGGCTCTCGCAGTGGCGAGAGCCGTTTACTGTGTTAAAATGTTCCAATGACTTCGCTTTCGATAGAAAACAACCGCACGAAAATTGTTTGCACAATTGGTCCGTCCTCTTCCACGCTAGGCGTACTTAAGGACATGATTGCGGCCGGAATGGATGTGGCCAGAATTAATTTTTCCCATGGCAGTCACGACAGCAATTTGGAGCTGCTCGATAAAATTCGCGCCGCCGCTCAAGAAGTCAGTCGCCCGATAGCAATTTTGCAGGATTTACAAGGCCCGAAAATCCGCGTGGGTACCTTGCCGGAAGCGGGACTGGAGTTAATTGAAGGCAAAATGGCTACCCTTCAGGCTGGCGTACTGGAAGCAGACGCGGGCATCATCCCGGTGCCGTACGATCGCTTTGCCCATGATTTACGTCGAGGAGATCGTATTCTGCTAGCGGATGGCACGCGCGAGGTAGAAGTACTAGAGGTGAAAGGCACTATTATTAAAGCCAAGGTTCTGCTCGGCGGCCACCTTATTTCTTATAAAGGCATTAATGTGCCGACTGTTTCGCTGTCGATTGAATCAATGACGGAAAAAGACGATAAAGACTTGGCCTTTGGCTTGCAACACGACATTGATTTTGTGGCCTTGTCTTTTGTCAGGTCAGCCGATGATGTGAATAAACTGCGGGAGAAGATCGAACGCTTCCTGCCTAAAGGCACGGAGCCCCCGCATATTATTGTCAAAATTGAAAAACATGAGGCGCTCCAAAATTTTGATGAGATTTTGGAAGCAACCGACGGGGTTATGATTGCCCGCGGTGACTTAGGACTGGAAACACCAGTGGCGCGCTTACCCTTGCATCAAAAAGAACTAATTGCCAAGTGCGTGGTGGCGGGCAAGCCGGTTATTACGGCTACCGAAATGTTGGCCTCGATGGAAAATAATCCGCGGCCGACGCGAGCGGAAGTATCCGATGTGGCTAATGCTGTTATCGATCATACCGATGCCACTATGTTGTCTGGTGAGTCCGCCATGGGGCGGTATCCAGTGCGGGCCGTACAAACAATGGCCGATATTATTAATAATACTGAGGAATCGCCGCTGGATAATTTGCTTCCTCATAAAGATGCCCGCGGCGGTTCAGCCGCTTTAGCGATGGCGGGGGCGGCGGTGGAAGTGGCTCGTCATGTCCGCGCCGCCGCTATTTTAGTAATTACAACATCCGGTTATTCGGCCCGCGCCGTGGCTAAGTTCCGGCCGGAAATTCCCATTTTTGCTTCGACGGGAAACAGCCGTGTGCAAAAAGTGCTTATTTTAACCTGGGGAGTCACTCCCTTTTTAGCGCAAAATTATGCTAATCCCGAGAAAATAGTTTGGAATTCTTTAGATATTCTGCGCCAGGAGTATAAGATAGCGTCCGGCTCCAAAATAGTGGTGGTATCGGGGCTTAAAAAAATTAAGGGCGGCGGCTTTGACAGTGCCGTGCGGGTAGTGGAGATATAGAAGTAAGATAAAGGATAAAGGGGTCAAGTATGCTCCGTAGGATAAAGAGATAAAGGGGTCAAGTACAATTATGATACACTGTCCGTATGGCTAGGACTCTCCGCAATGCTGTCGGTGATATGGTCTACCATGTGCTGAACCGCGCTAACGGGCGGATGCAAATCTTCCGGAAAGATACTGACTATCAGGCATTTGAAAAACTACTTGCCGAGGCTAAAGAAAAATACCCGATGAGGATTCTTGCATACTGTCTGATGCCCAACCACTGGCATCTACTTCTCTATCCGGAGCACGATGATGATATGCCGCGCTTTATGCGCTGGTCAGGACTCACCCACACCCAACGCTGGCATACAGCCCACAAGACAATTGGTTATGGGCATTTGTATCAGGGCCGATATAAGTCTTTTCCTGTACAGACAGATGAGCATTTTCTTCAAGTTGTGCGCTACGTTGAACGGAATCCATTACGAGCCAAACTGGTTACCAAGGCGCAAGACTGGCGTTGGTCTAGTTTGTGGTTAAGAGCTAATGGAACTAGAAAGCAAAAGCAATTGCTAGCTCCTTGGCCGGTACTCGCTGGTCGGAACTACATTGCGTGGGTAAATCAGCCACAACCAAAGGAAGAAGTAGAGATAATTCGATATGCGATTAAACGAGGCCGACCATATGGTGGCGAGGAGTGGATCTACAAAACGGCAAAGGAGTTATACTTAGAGCCGACACTTAATCCGCGCGGTAGACCACGGAGGGAGTAATTGTACTTGACCCCTTTAGCTCTCTCATGGCGGAAGATGTGGGACGAAGTTAGAACCTATCGGAAGACTACAACGGAGCAATGGCATTTGCCAGTTTTTTAGCGCCTATTGTTCAAGCAGATTAACTCCAAACTCTAGCATTACCTCAGCCAGACTACCGAGCGGCAGTCCGAGTGTATTAGTGTACTCACCGTTAACACTTGAAATAAGAAATGCTCCTCTGCCTTGACCAGCATAAGCTGCAGCGTGGCCAGCTAAAGGCTCTCCAGAGTTCATATATGCTGTAATATCAGCCTCACCCAGCTTCCTGAATGTCACGGTATTTT
>CAZUSC010000042.1:0-5688 GCA_964622915.1 uncultured Candidatus Saccharibacteria bacterium
GATTTTGAGAAAATATTTTCCCTGGGCAGCCGCCCGGAAATAGCAACGCTGATGGATAAATACTCAATTCGGTGGCTGACGGGTATTGACGGCAGTAGCGCCGAAGCCTTTAAGCGCAATCGCCTCCTGCAACCAGGACTATCCGCGCGTGACACAACTGTGTACGAATTAACAGATAAACCAGCTTGTCCGGCTAATACTCTTTTCCATTGGTTGTTGCGAGCCAGCACATAAGCAAATGATATTGGCGACGATGAAGACACCTTTGCCCATCTGCCGGCTAGCTTAGCGGCGACGCGCTTATCGCCACCAGAGTTTGATGGAGTGCGAACATATCGTCTGACGACCGCACCCTATATTCCGCTGCGGTTTAACATCGGTGATTATGTCCGGATTCTTTGGGATCAAGAAAACACTAACCAACCGGACACCGCCATCGAACTCTTGGTTCAGTTCGCGGTGCAGACCCCGCCGTTGCCAGTTTCCCTGCCATCCGGCCGCTTGCTCACCCTGAATGATAATCCGTTGTTGCGGATCGAACCTGGTGATTTTGTCTTTGACGAGCAAGGTTTTGGGGAAATAATCATTCACAATCCTGCCCAAACGCCGTTGGCTATCGACCTGATTGCCTTAGGGTTAGCCCGCGTGCCGTAACGCGAGTATTTGGTATATAGTATTTAGTATTTAGTAAAAAAAATGGCAAAGATAGCGCAGAAACAGTCAAGGATTAGAGGGGCATTGGCGTTGAGCCTAGCACAGGCCATTGTCTTGCTGTTGGGCTATGCGACGCATCTCTGGATCGGCCGCGTATTGGGGCCAGGGTCTTATGGGATATATGGCGTAGTCTTGTCGGTACAAACTATTATTGGCCTATTTTTAACGCTGGGCATTCCCAGTGCGGTTTCGCGGTTCGTCGCCCAGGATGCCAAGCATGCCCAGAGCATCCTGCACCAAGCCTTGCGCTGGCAAGCACTAGCCGCTCTTGTACTGGCTAGCAGCGCCGCCATACTCGCTCCGCTATTGGCTCGAATTCTTAACGACGCCAGCCTGACTCCCTATCTTTTGTTTGTGCCGGTTATTGTGCTGCTACAAGCTTTCTTTCCTATTTACGTCCAGTTTTTAAGCGGACTGCATCTTTTTTCCAAACAAGCCACTCTGACATCGCTCTATGCGGTGGCCAAGTTAGCTGGCGCACTTGGCCTGATTTATTTTTTTGGCGTTTATGGCGCCTTTGCCGGATTTGCCGTGGGCGGAGTAGTAGCGGCGCTGGTGGGGTGGCACTGGACGCGCCGGTTAGGGGGGAAGTTGTCTACCAGGTTACCGGCTAAATCCTTCCTGTCGTTTGCCGGGATGTATGTGTTGATACTGGTTGGCTTACAAGTGCTGATGAGTTTAGATTTATTTATGGTCAAGTCCCTGCTACAAGACAATATTCTGGCCGGCTATTATAATTCGGCGGTCACGCTGGCGCGCATCTCCTACTTTTTATTACAGGGATTAGCTTTTATCATATTGCCCAGCGTTTCGGCTTTGACTAAGCGGGGCGCCGGTGGCCAAGAAGCGGCAGCTTTTATTAAAGAGGTTCTGCGTTATTTGATAGCCTTAATAGTCCCGGGGGTGGCCTTAGCTGCCGCCACTAGTAAACCGCTTATTATCTTATTTTTCTCCCAAGCTTACATTTCGGCCGCTCCCTCGCTTACCATTCTGATGGTGGGGTTAGGGGCCTTGGCTTTTTATCTGCTGCTGGCCAATATCGTGGCGGGAGCCGGGCGGGCCCGCGTTGGTTTGTATGTCACCGGCGGGCTGGTGCTTTTAAGCTACCTGCTGGGATTATGGTTAATACCGCGTTATCAACTGATCGGTGCGGCTCTCCAAACGACCATCACCAGCCTGGTGGGCCTGGCCGTTTTGTCCGCCTATACTTTCCGGGCTTGGCACATTCCCTTGCCAATTCGCAGCACGCTTAACATTATTATTGCCACTATCATTGCCGTTACTCCCACATATTTTTGGGCGGCCCAGCAAGGCCTGCTGCTGGTGCAATACGTTATTTTGCTGGCTTTATATGTGGCCGCCCTATTTTTTCTGGGGGAAATTTCTGTCGCCGATCGCCGGCGTGTGGCGAAACTTCATCCGCGCTTGAGGTGGGTCGCCTATGACTAAGCTGGCTGCCTTTATTAAGCTGGTTGCTATTATCTTGGGCGCGCTAGCGCTGGTAACTATTATTTTTATTGGCTCGCTGTTGCCAGCTGGATCTCGAACATTAGGCCCGATCGAGAATATTGACGGCATGCCTTTTGCTACCAATAACGGCGCGACGCAAGTCACGCAGCAACTGGCCCACGTGGATGTTTACTTGCGTGAGCCGGTGCTGCTCAAGCAGTTAAGACTAAAGATTGATTTTGATCCGCTGGCAGTGGAGCGTCTCGAGGTCGGCGTGAGAGCCGATTCATTTTGGTTAAGTTACCCCCGCGAAGTAATTTATGACCGACGCCAGGGTGTCGGCGGCCGCCGAACGCAGGAAGTGGTAATCCCCCTGACCGATAAACTGGCCGATGCCGACCGCTCGGTGGATGTAATGTTTTTCGCCAAAACATTAACTAGCGGTGAGGAGGTCGATCGGGGTGCCAGCGATGATACGCACTGGCAGTTGTGGCGGCTTGCGGCCTCTGTCGAGCGGGCCTGGCCCAATGCCAAGCAGTTAAAAGATTATGTGAAAAGTATCCTAGGAAGGGAACGCATTATATGAATCGAGCCATTGTTGCCCAGTTATTATTTTATGTATTCTTGCTGGCTGGAATGTTGATGCTGGTCGCCCGCTGGTTGCAACCAACCCTTTTCTCTCCTGTTATCGTTACCGCAGTCTTAGCGGCAGCCTTCGCCGCCGCGGTCGTAATGTTATTGGGGCGCAGCCATGATGAGCTATAGGTTGGTCGCGGTGCTAGTGCTGCTGTTGGGCGGCTCTGCGCTGCTGTCTGTACAGACCGAGCGCGAATTTATTAACCTGCAGCCGACGGAGGGGCGCGCTAACACGCAGGTACTCGTAAGCGACGGGACTTATAAACAAATTTTTCAGGTCAATCGCACGTCGTTGGCCAGAGTTGGTGTGCACTTACGTTCCCTGTCCCGGAATTTGCCCGATCAGCCCGTAACAATAACTGTTTGGCGGGGTAAGATGCTGATCGCTCGACAGGAAGTATCACCGCAATTTATTGATAACGAAGGAGCTACCCAAATTCTATTAAAGCCCGCGCCGGCCACGCAGCCCGGCGAGAGGCTGGCCGTGGAAGTGTCGGTGGATAAAAATTTGTCGGGTCAAATTGGCTGGCAATTACGGCGGCAAGATGGCTCATTTGATCCGTGGGCGGCGCAGCTTCTGATAAATGGCCAGCCGCAACCCGACCCAGGCGCTTACCAGGCCTGGCATCATTCTCGCCCGGCGCTGGCTGTACAAATGGGAGGCCTCTTAATACTGGCTGCTCTTCTCTTAGCAGTGCGCTCATATTGGCAGGTGCGGCCGTCTTGGTTGATCGTAATTTATGCGGTGGCCGCCAGCTTATTGTACGCGGCGCCGGCATTCTTGATAAAAGATTATCCTGTTTGGCTGGTGGCCGGAGCGGTAGCGGGACTGCTCGGCATGTACCGATTGATGCGGCAAACCGGTGCGGCAATTTTACCGGCCTTGTTTGCTGCTAATATTTTCTCTTTTACGACGTGGTTTGCTTTGCATTTATCGGCCGGACGTTCTGTCTACATCTTGGCGGCAGTGCTTCCGCTATTGATGTTAGTGAAGCTGCATCGGTCTTCCCTGGTCAACGGACTAGGCCGAATCTTTTTAGTCTTTGGTCTTTTAGGCATCCTATTGCTGATCGGGAAAGCAGTGGGAAATTGGACTGACCCCGCTGTCCTGACGGCAAACTGGCGTGATGTTTGGCTGGATCCCAATCAAGCGCCGACGGCTAACCCCATTGGCACATATTCGCTTACTTGGCATCACTTTGGCAGCTATATTGGTCTGCCGGCGCTGGCTCTTAGCATCTTAGGAATCGCGGCCCGCGGCTGGCGTTTTAAAACAGTGTTAATAGTCGGCTGGCTGGGCGCGTTGCTAGCACTGCAGCCGGCGATCGCCACCGCCGTTAGCAGTCTGCCATTAATGCCGGCGCACTTTGTTATCGCTGCCACGCTGGCGCTGGCCTTCTTTGCCGGGTGGGGACTGCAAACGCTACAAAACTTCTGGGGGCGGACCGACCGGCTGGTAATAACCATGACATCAATAATTGTTATTCTTTCCTTATTAGATGTTTGGCACGTCGCCGCTACCGTATTGGAATTCCCAATTGGCTCTTAATATATATTATGGAATCAACAGAATTTAGACGCACCGCCGGTAGTGCGGGACTGATTGGCCTCACTGCATTTATTGGAGCGTTAGTCGGTTTTGTCCTGCAGTTGTTCGTGGCTTACTATTTTGGCGCCGGCACGCAGACCGATGCTTACTTTATGGCGATCTCCACGTCGGAACTGCTGTCTAAGTTATTGTTAGGCGGATCACTCACCTCAATATTTATTCCGGTCTTTATCGAGCAGCTCACGCGCGGTCGCCAAGATGAGGCTTGGAACCTGTCGCTCAATATTTTGCACATAATGGGAGTTATTTATTTGTTAGCCGTAGTGTTGTTAGGCTCGTTTGCGGAGCCTTTTACTCGTCTGATCGCTCCCGGTTTTGACGCCACAACATTTGCTCTCACCGTCACCCTGCTCAAGGTGCTGCTCCCTTCCTTCTTCTTCCTGTTTTTGGTCGATTTGGCGACCGCCATACTACATTCGCTTAAACAATTCACCCTGCCGGCGATGCTACGTATCGTCGCTCCCACCGTATCAATAATTACAATTATAGCCTTAGTACGAGTTGTGGGCATTTATTCCTTGGCGATCGGGGCAGTCTTGGGATCCGTTGTTCAATTTACTGTGCTGGCGTGGGGATTGAAGAAACAGGGACTATCTTATCGCTTTATTTTTCAACCGGCTGATCCCCAAATCAAGCGTTTGCTTTATTTAGTCTACCCCTTTATTTTTTCTGTGCTGGTGACGCAAGGAGCGGGCATTGTTTATCGGATTTTGGTTTCCGAGCTGTCATCCGGCAGCCTGGCCTCCCTAAAATTCGCCGAGAAAATTACACAGCTATTAATAATTATGTTTTTAAATTCAGTGACTTTGGTTATTTATCCGCTATTAGCAGAGAAAGCCAGTCGGCGCGACATTACCGGCATGCGCGAAACGATTGGCTCGGCCATCCGTTTAATATTCTTTATTACTGTGCCGTTGGTAGTTGGCGTGGCTATGCTTCGCCAGCCGCTAATTACTTTTTTATACCAGCGGGGATCCTTTTCCGCCGAGGATGCCAGTATGACAGCAGTGGCCTTGCTGTATTTAATAATTGGCATGACCACTAATGGCATCAGTGCGGTACTGGGCTATACAGTTTTAGCCCTTAAGGCAACGCGCGTGTCGGTAGCCGTGACAATTTGTTCACAGGCGGTGGCTATCGCCCTATTTGTGTTACTGGTGCCAACAATGCAGCATGCCGGCCTAGCCCTGGCCTCCTCCTTGGTACCGATCAGTGCCGCCTTATTATATTTTCTTTATCTGACCCGCTGGGTACCGGACTTATTTAGTATTTTCCGCCAT
>CAZUSC010000043.1:0-13781 GCA_964622915.1 uncultured Candidatus Saccharibacteria bacterium
TATCTATTTGGTTGCGCAATATTAGTCTGATCGTTACGGCATTCACGTCATCGCTGTTTAGCTTCGGTGACAGGGTACTGCTTTTATCTCGTCTGATCGGCGGTATTTCGACGGCCGATACCATGCTTGTGGCTGTCCTGACGCTTGTAATGTCACTGACGTTTGGAGTGAACATAGCTCTGTTGGTGTATTACTTCGTCCAGCGTCAAAAACTACCTGCCACTAAAGCCAATGCGACAACGATTGGCGGCCTCATCGCCGCCATTTTCGGCATTGGCTGTTCGGCCTGCGGCACACTGGTGTTGAGCGCAATCTTATCGTCCGTGGGAGCAATCGGTATATTGGCACTCTTGCCGCTAGCTGGCGGTGAATTCTTGATACTTAGCATTGTTCTCTTTATGGCTTCTATCTATTGGATAGCTAAGAGTATTCAGACAAGCGTGATTTGTATTCCGGATGAACTGGCTAATATTCCTTCTTCTTAATTTCTAACCATTATGTTATATGAACAGCGAACTTGAGCCGGACGGCTCACCATCAGAAGAAAAACCAACCAAAGCATGGCGGAAAAAGCAGCAGCGTGAAGAACGTCAGGACCAGCGAGAGCAAGCGCGGCTGGCAGCGCAGCGCAAAAAAAGTGTTACGCGCGTTCTACTTTGGGGTGTTCCGCTTGTCTTAGTTGCGCTTGGTGTGTGGGCAGTGATCCGTTCGCCAAAAACATCAAATGACGACAACCCGGTTATCTCTCGCAGTGGTATCCACTGGCATCCTAATCTGGCAATATCGATTAAGGGTGAGCGCGTCACCATTCCAGCTAATATTGGATTGGGCGGTATTCATGCGGACACCCATACCCACAAAGAAAATGATGTGATTCACTTAGAGATGAGTCGCCCGGTCCGAGCCAGCGATACACGGCTGGCCAAGTTTTTCGAGACGTGGGGCAAGGAATTTAATTCCCAATGTATTCTTGATGTCTGCAACGGCGATGAGGGGACGGTTAAAATGTTCGTTAATGGCGAACAGAACACCCAGTTCGAAAACTATCGCATGAAAGACGGCGACAAGATTGAAATCCGCTACGAGTAATTTTGCTCTTGATAGTTTTTGAGGATATGATATATTCGTAGTAACGAATATGTATCAAGCGGTATTCCAACTCCACGCTGATCTCTTAAAGGCCCTGGCTCAACCGCGCCGCCTTGAGATTATCAATCTGTTACAAAACCAAGAATTGTCGGTCACTGCCATACAGGACATGCTGGCGCTGCCCCAAGCTAATCTTAGCCAGCACTTACAAGTACTACGAAAACAAGGGGTGGTGGTAGATCGACGGGAAGGTAAGCAGATATTTTATCGTTTGGCGCATAAGAACTTTCGCCAAGCTAATGATCTGTTGCGGGACGTGCTGATGGAAAGGTATGAGAAAACGCCTTTGGCAAAAGTGATTAACACAGAAATTACTGCGCTGTTGCCTCTCGTCGCCGATCCCGTTTGTGGCATGCGCGTGAGCAAAAAAACAGCCGCCGTTTCTCATTCCTATCACGGTACTCGCTACTATTTCTGCGCCAGCGGGTGCCTGAAAAAATTCAAGGCATCTCCCCGAAAATATTCCATAACTACACAGTCCCATGAACACGCCAAAGTTTAACAGCTACAGCGGTATTGCCATCATTATTATTGTGCTCGTTGGCATAGTGTGGGTTGCCGGTCGATACCAAGATAACGGCAGTCGAAATAGGCAAGGGCGGGAAGCAATTAAACTGTTTTCATCTGATACAAGCGGTTTGCCTGACGCAGTGCCTATGCCAACAGTTGAACTTAAGGATGGCGATACTTATGCGCTGTCGGCTGAAATGGTGAAAAAAGATATCGACGGTCAGGTAGTAAAAATGTTGGCCTACAATGGATCTATTCCCGGGCCGCTCATTACAGTACCGCAAGGAGCGGAGATAACGGTCAATTTTACGAATAATACTGATGTGGAAACCACGCTGCACTCTCATGGAGTACGGGTTGATAACGCCTTTGACGGTGTCCCCGATCTGACGCAAGCCCCCATTGCCATTGGTGGTTCATTTACCTATCGTCTCAAATTCCCCGACGCCGGCATCTATTGGTATCACCCGCATATTCGCGAGGACTATGCCCAGGAGCTCGGTCTTTATGGTAACTTTCTGGTTGCACCACAAGATCCAGCATATTGGTCGCCAGTAAATCGTGAAGTCCCAATCATTATCGACGATATTTTAATGGAAAATGGCAGGATTGCCGCCTTTGCCGAAAATGATAGTAGCCACACCCTCATGGGTCGGTTTGGCAATGTCATGTTGGTAAACGGTGACACGAACTTCAGTCTTGGTGCCAAGCCAGGTGAAGTAATTCGTTTCTATATCACCAATGCAGCTAACACGCGCACATTCAAAGTTGGTATACCGGGAGCGAAAATGAAGCTGATTGGTAGTGACGGCGGGGTGTATGAGCAAGAGACATTTGTAGATAGCATCATTATTAGTCCTTCAGAGCGAGCGAGTGTCGATGTATTGTTTGAATCGGCCGGAACATATCCACTGCAACACACAACTCCAGAGCGAACCTACGCACTGGGCACAGTTTCCGTGGGTGGTGTGGCAGCTACTCCTTCCTATGCAACGCAATTTGTAATAGCACGGGTGAATGAATCTGTTCGATCAGAGTTAGTAGCGCTCCGTCCTCTTCTGGGCAAAGTGGTAGATAAAAGTCTCAAGATCGGTCTTGATATGGGGATGACGAATATGATGGAAGGTAGCGGTGAGCGCATGATGTTCAATAGGTTGTTTAGCGATGAAGCCTTCGCCCAGACGAGCGATCCATTGATGGGTCATGGTCAACAAATGATGCCGGATGGCAGTATGATGGGCGGAAACATGATGATGGGCAGTAATGATCCCATTGAGTGGGAAGATGCTATGGCAACAATGAATAGCATCTCCAACAAAGAGTCGGTGCAGTGGCAATTGATAGATGAGGCAACTGGTAAAGCGAATATGGATATCGATTGGACATTCACGCAGGGGGATAGGGTAAAAATAAGGATTACCAACGATGCCAATTCCCTGCACCCGATGCAGCACCCAATCCACCTGCACGGCCAGCGGTTTTTGGTAACAAGCACCAACGGCGCGCCAAATGATAACCTAGTTTGGAAAGATACTGTCTTGGTTCAAACCGGGGACATTGTTGAGCTGCTGGTTGATATGACAAATCCCGGACAGTGGATGCTGCACTGCCACATTGCCGAGCACTTAGAAGACGGTATGATGCTGCCGTTTACCGTTACCGCTTAATTTATTTTTCTCAAAAGTTATTTTATGGACCAAAACCACAAGACCTACACTTGCCCCATGCATCCCAATGTCCGGCAAAGCACAGCGGGCATGTGTCCGGAATGTGGCATGGCATTAGTTGAGACAAAAGATGAAACGGCGCACCATGGTCATCACGCGGATAAGGCCGATCACGGACAGCACGACCCCACTTCGCCCAGCAAGCTTCGCGGGGCAGGCAAGCACGAGGGGCACAGCACAAACATATTTGCGAAGAAATTCTGGGTGAGCTTGGCGCTGACGATTCCAATTGTTCTCTACTCCCCACTACCGCAGACTTTCTTAGGTTGGTCACCACCAAGCTTCACCGGCGGCTGGCTCATTCCGCCCGTGCTAGGTTCAATAGTCTTCTTCTACGGTGGTTGGATCTTCCTCTCTAGTGCTTGGCGAGAACTCAAAGGCAAAGCACCGGGGATGATGACGCTGATCTCGTTAGCCATAGTCACGGCGTATGTCTACAGTGTTTTTCAAGTATGGCGAGGACAAGGAGAAACTCTTTTTTGGGAACTGACGACATTGATTGTCGTGATGCTGCTCGGTCACTGGATAGAAATGCGGGCGGTGAAAGGCGCCCAGGGTGCCTTACAGGAATTGTCCAAGCTGCTGCCTGATACGGCAGAGCGAGAAATCGGAAATCAGAAATCAGGAAAAAGAACAGAGATAGTTAACCTTGATCAGTTGAAGGCTTATGACATTATTGTTGTGCGGCCCGGCGGAAAAGTGGCGGCTGACGGCGAGATTATTGAGGGTGAGTCAGATATTGATGAAGCATTAGCGACGGGTGAATCGAAGCCGGTATCCAAGAAAGTCGGCGATAAAGTCATAGCTGGTACGATCAATAGCAATGGCTCACTGCGTGTCAAAGTTACGCAGATTGGAGAGGATACATTTTTAGCCGGCGTGCTGCGCCTGGTTCAAGAGGCACAGGCCAGTAAATCGAAACTACAGTTGCTTTCAGATAAGGCGGCTTTTTATCTGACAGTTATTGCCGTTGCGGCTGGTCTATTGACTTTGTTTATCTGGCTACCATTGCGCGGAGCTGACTTCGGTTTCACGAGAATGGTTGCCGTCCTGGTCATTGCCTGTCCCCATGCGCTCGGCCTTGCCATCCCGCTCGTCGCATCAATTTCTACTAAGATGGCGGCCCAGAATGGCTTTTTAGTTCGCCAGCGCTTAGCACTCGAAGCAGCCCGTAATATTGATGTAGTTCTGTTCGATAAGACAGGTACTTTAACTAAAGGCGAGTACGGGGTAACAGACGTCTTTCCAATTAGTGCTGCTAATGAAAACGAAGTATTGCAACTGGCCGCGTCAGTGGATGCCAAGTCAGAGCATTCGGTATCACGATCAATTGTTAAGAAAGCTAGCGAAGAAAACGTTGATCCTTTTCCAATTACAGACTTCCAGCGCCTGCCCGGTAGGGGCGTCAGTGGCGTTGTTTACCCAGGGCCTGGTCGAGGGGTTAATGGGAAGACAATTAAAGTGGGTGGTCGGGCGCTGTGGGATGAGTCAGGATTATCTCTTTCCGTTGAAGATAGTCAGAAGATTGACAATGAAAACAAAGTCGGTAAGACGATCATTTACGTGCTGGAAGAAGATAAACTGGCTGGTGTTATTGCCCTGGGGGATGTTATTCGGGAAGAATCCCGCGAGGCCATTGCCCAGCTCAAAGGTCAAAAAGTTCAAGTGGCGATGATAACTGGTGACTCGGAAGCGGTTGCCAAGTGGGTAGCGGGAGAACTGGGTATTGATGAATACTTCGCGGAAGTGTTGCCAGAGCACAAAGTGAATAAAGTGAAAGCATTACAGCAGCAAGGCAAGAAAGTAGCTATGGTGGGAGATGGTATTAATGACGCGCCGGCTCTTACGCAAGCTGATGTTGGCATAGCCATTGGCGCGGGAACAAATGTGGCCATCGAGTCGGCTGGAATTATCTTAGTGAAAAACGATCCACGGGATATTCCCAAGATTATCCAGCTTTCCAGGTTGACCTACACTAAGATGATTCAAAATCTCTTCTGGGCAACGGGCTACAATGTTGTTGCCTTGCCGCTGGCAGCGGGCGTGGCTGTCGCCTGGGGTATCTTGCTTAATCCGGCGGTGTCAGCTATCTTCATGTCTCTATCGACAGTTATTGTGGCAGTCAATGCTGTAATGCTCAGGCGTCAGTCCCTGGTTAGTCAGGAGGTGAAAACGGTATGAGTTACTACTGGGTGTTGCTACTACTTATCGCATGCCCGCTGATGATGTGGTTAATGATGCGGGGCGGGCATGGTGGCAGTCATAGTGATGAAGAAAAACATAAACACTAACTTTTTTACCCTTAATAAGATGTTTTCCTATGAATGACTCTTTACAAAAATCCGATAAGGATATCGACCTTGTCTGCGGTATGGAAGTAGAACGTCCTACTCCACACAGCGCTTCCCATCAGGGACAAACATATTATTTCTGTTCGCAGTCGTGCCAGGAGCACTTTGTGAACGACCCCGAGCGATACGTTGGTAAACTATAAAGGATGTGAATGTGTATGAAGGGTGTTGTTAAAATTATTAGTGCCGGGCTCATGATAGCTGTGGCGATGCCTGCTCTTGCGGCAACAAAGACAGCGCTACCTTGGGTGTGCCCAAGGTACATTTGGCACTATGGGAATGAGGGGTGGCATGATGAGCACGATGGGAGGTTTCCGGGGAGGTGATGGACTTATGATGGACAGTCCTTACGGCCCGTGGGGCATGATGAGCGGCGGCTATGGCATTGGTATGCTCCTGTTCTGGGTCATAGTGATCGTGGGTATCGGACTCTTTGTTGCCTGGCTATCACGCCAACAAAATGTAGGGATAAAGAGTAAAAGTGCGCTCGATATTCTCAAGGAGCGTTACGCAAAAGGTGAAATAAACAAAGAGGAATTCGAAACTAAGAGGAAGGATTTAACTTCATGAGGAGGGAGGTGGGCGACATGAACCAACCACTTCACGCACATGCGCTTGGATCAGCTGGGGCAATCGTGGCAGCAGCCTCTATGCTGCTGCTTGGCATCGGTGCCAACATAGGTATCTATGAGAGTGCAGCAGCTCAAATGGCCAAGTGGCATCTTTTCTTCTCGCCAAGTTTCGGCGGCATTGTCGGTGGCATGATCGAGGCGGCCATTATTACCTATATTTTCCTTTATGCTTTTGCCTGGGTATATAGCAAGATGTTAGAGAGATTCGGAAACCGGTAATTTCCCTCTTGACTTAAATATAGTATGAATTATAATTCATACTATGGCAGAGGAACTTCAAGGTCCGCACCGTATATTCTTTGAAACACTGGGTAACCAGAAACGCTGGGAGATTATTACTTTACTCGAAGATGGTCCCCGCCGAGCCACTGAAATTGCCGCGAAACTTGGACACGAGCAAAGTTTAATTTCACACCATCTTAAACGGTTACTAACTTGTGGTTTTTTACATGTGCAGCCTAATGGCACTGAACGTATTTATTCACTTAATGCCAAAACCATTAAGCCGCTGCTGAAGTTAGCTCATAGTCACATCGATACCTATTGCCAACGTAAGTGCACGGAGTGTGGCCGTGGTAGCGGCTTCGCTGGTTGACCGATTTGGGGGCTGGGTGGACTCATTATGGTGAAGGAACTACTGCATAAGGGCGCTGTGCTCTACCAGTGTGAGGAGTGTGATTTTCTATACAAAGAGAAAGAATGGGCGGAGAAGTGCGAGGCGTGGTGCCGTGAAAACCACAGCTGTAACTTAGAGATTATTCAACATGGCGAGCCGCCATGAGGAAATTTGTCAGTCAAAGTAATAGCATGAAGCGTTGGTGTAAGAAAAACCCTGTCTCCGGTTGGGGACAGGGTGGAAAGGACGTGTAGTGAGGGCTTACTTTTGCTTTTGCAGGTACTTGGGGTCCGTGGCGCTGAGGCCGAGGAGCGCGAGTAATGCTCCCAAGCTGCATGATCCGATTCCAAAGGTAAGTGCCACGGACAGTGTGTTCTCCGTCAATAGAAGGTCATAGCTAAGTAATCGCCGAGCAGCGTCGAACACGACAGCGATTGCCGCAAGTGTTATAGCAGCAGTTCCCAGTCCGAGCAACAACAGTCCAATGATCTGGAAAGCGGTGAGCACCAAGTTATAGGCGTAACGGGTACGATACCACATGGTCGTTCTCCTTTCGAGATTTGTTAGAGGGATTGCCAGCCGAACCATACAGCGGCACCGCCGAGGAACGCCGTGTAGATCCAAACGACGAGGAAGACAAGCGCTCGATGTTTGCGCAGTTTGGGCAATGATGGTTTCAGAAACCCACCAGGATCGCGAGCTCCTTCAAGCGCGCTGGTGCGCAGGAACTGGGCATGCAGCTCGATCCGCATCATGTGGCGGATACTGCTGTCGATGCCTTGTCCGATGTAAATCAGGAATTGCACTGTTGCGACTCCGAGGATGGTCAACAGAATGAACCCAATCGCTTGAGCTGCGGCGGATACGTCGTTGCCACGGACGAGGTTGAACGCCGCAATGGACGCCACTGTCACGAACGCAAACGGCCCCTGCCATGTCTGCTGGGTATACCAGCGGGAGCGATCGTTGAGCTGATTCCACTGTGCCCCGAGGGTGTCGGCCGAGACTTCTCGTTGCAGTGGTTTCTTTTCGGCATCTTTGGGTTGGAATGTCCAGCAGTGCAAACAATACACGGCACTGCCAATCCGAATCCCGTGTGTGATCAGATTGACCTGTCGGTAGGCGCCGATGTTAGCAAAGAACTGCTCTGAAGTTAGTATCTCCTCTCGAATCTCCTGTTCGCATTCCAAACAACAATCTGCGCTCTGTTGCTCCGCCACATGTTCATTGTCAGCCATAGCGGACTCCTGCTTGACTTGTTATGCAATTGTCAAAGACCAACCGAGCATCGTGCACTATCTCGCTTGCTTTGTCAAGACGGAGCAGCAGGCGCTACTCCAAATATACCAAACGTCTATGTTTCTTGTCAGGTTACGTACTAATCCGAAGCGGTGGTGTCTGCGAGCGAACGATACTGCCCAAGATGTCTCTCCGCGATAATATCCACTTTGCGCGGTTTCGGGAGTGGCGCAATCAACACAAACAACAATTTAAATCTGTCGACTTTGCTTTTAGGGTAAAAGTTGGGGCGGTAAGCAGTCGATCCCTACTCTTAGGTTCATGTCCGATATTCCTTTTTGGTCACTTATATTTGCCATTCTTGCGCGGATGTTGTCCGCGCGGGCGGTCAGCGTTATACGGGTTCGGCCCGGACTTGGGACTAGGGGTAAATGGCCGTCGCACCGGCAGTGTCGCCAGTGGTCAGGGTATTTTTCTTGACTTCGCCCTTTGAACCGTAGCCATACATGGTGTTGTCAACATAGGCGGCGGTGTACATATCGTCCAAACCTAACCAATGGCCAAGCTCGTGGTTGAGAATATTCTCCGCATCGTAGCTGGAAGAGTCAGCGCAAGTGGACGAGTTAGACCACTTCCACGGAAACCTTTTGTTCATAATAGTGTCAACATCCACCACTTGGCCGGTAGAGGAGTAGTAGCGTATGTACGTTATCCCTAGTGCCGATCCGGACGTTCTGCCCCAAGCGATAATGTTTTTGCCGTCATAGGCTTGGCGGGCCACGGTCGTGTTTGCTCCCTGGGTGAATGTTACCTTGTTATTAGCAGCCGCTGTCCAGTCAGCAAATCCATTACCAGCAATAGTGGCAAGGTTCGCTCCACCGACAGACGAGGGCACGCTGCTGGGGTTTGGTTGGTATGTCCAGCTGGAAGGAAGTTTCCAGCCAGCGGCACCGACAGTGGCAGTCGAGTCAGGGTCAGCTAAATCACAAACCACAACACCTAACTGCGTTTTTGTTGGTTTCTCGGGGTGGACAAAGACACGCACTTTTACTCCGGCGTGGTCAGGGTCATCGTAGGTGCCATTCTTTTCCGGGATGTCCGGGTGCCGGCCAGGGTGCTTGGCGTTAGCAGTATAGGCTCCTCCGACGAGCGCGATGGCTACTTATGGATACTGGCAGTACCAATAGCTTTTTTTCATATCTTTACCACATATCACCTTAACTAATTTTACCCAGCCTGGTGCTTCGGGAGTTTTCTGGGGTTTTTATTTGGAGTTGCTGATTACTAGGATATGCTTTTTCCATGAGAACAACATGGGTAGCAGCGAGCGCCTTTATAAAAAATGGCGAGCAGGCATTAATAGTAAGACGATCAGATCAAGATGATTTTTTGCCGGGATATTGGGAGCTGGTCGGCGGCAAACTGGAGTGGGGAGAGCCGCCGGAGGATGGAGTGGCCAGAGAAGCGAAGGAAGAATCTGGGTTAGAAGTAAAACCGGTAAAGATATATCACGCCCATCACCATATAAACAAGGCAAAGGAACGATATATTGTGGAAATTAATTATGTGTGCCAGATCGTCGGGTCTGATTCAGTGACTCTAAGCCACGAGCATTCCGAATATAAATGGATAAGGGAGGAGGAGCTTCAATCGATTGAACCCATGTCTGGCAAAATGCGGTCAGTTATCCAAAAAGGGTTTAGTGTTACCTGAATATTAATATCCGGTCTCAACACCAGAATTGACATTTTCCGCCACAAGAAATACTATCATTCTTAAGAATATGAAATTTATAACCACAACTTCCATTAACAAGCGCCTCATGCACTTGTATGCCTGGCATTTTGTGCTGCGCGCAGGCTCCAGCTGGAAGTTGATGGTAATATCTTACTAAATAACCTCTTTAAGATTTTTCCATGAACTCCCAGCCTAACGGCCGGGAGTTCTTCGTTACAAGCGTTCTTTCCACTAGATAGAAGGAGGAGGCAATGGAGCGTCTTAATGGGGCGGCGGCAGGCTTTGCTGACGAGGTTAATATCCTGGTCAGTATTGCAACCAAACTAGGGCATTGCCACACAGCCGGCGACCAAGATGAGTTTGTCCGGGCGCTGCAGGCGATGGATGTTCCCGAGGACGATGCTCGGGCGTATTGGGACAGCATTGACGTTAAGTCCTGCAAAGATCACCAGAACGATACGGCGGAGATTGGCGATGTTAAAAACAATAGCCAACTGGCCGCGCGTTTGGGGGTTTTGTTGGATAGCAGCAAGTTTCCCCGCAATCTGCTTTTGTACCGTTTGCTCGAACATCACTTTCCCGATTTTTTCCGGGTTCAGGTGACCGGCTCGGTGCATATGGGCGGTATCAACAGTCGCGGCAATCCGCTGCAGCGCCGGATGGTGCGCTTTCCTAAGCAACCGGTTAGGGAAGCTGAGTGCAATGGGAGAAACCGGCGAGTTGAGGTCATGCCGGCCTATCAGATTTATCAGGGTGTGCGGCCGTCTCAATTCTCTGAACGGGTGTTGCGTGCAGCTAATCCCTTGCTGACAGCTTTCGGCTATGAACTGGGAATGCGCTGGGCTGATCTATTGATCGGCTACAAGATGCTCATTCCGCCTGACAAGATGTCAGAACTGCTGGCGCAAGTGGTTCGGGCCGGACAAGGGGGCCAGCCGATTACGCTAGTGGGGGCGTTTTGTCCCGACTATGCGTATGAGGAAACGGGCGATCCGCAGATTCCCTACCGTTACACTTTCGACGGTTTGGGCGAAGGCGTTGGGCTGGTGGCACAACAGTTTGCCCGGATCGTTCCCAAGATTTCGTCTTTTTTAAGCGAGCTGGGGATAGATCACCGCATCGTGCTTGGCATCGGGGACTTTGAAGCTGACTCGCAGGAGGTTTTAGATCAGGTCGCGCTTGACCGGTCCGAATTCATCCGTCGCTGTCAGTGTTCGCTCGACGCCTTTCGTGCTTGCGTGCTCGGCAACCTCCCGCTTGAGCTTGAACTGTTCGGGCAGGAACGCAGCCGCGGACGCTTGCGCCCCTATGCGCAGCAGGCTACGGCCGAGATGATGATGGGGAACTTCGGCTGTATGAGAATCCTGCATGAAAACCTGCAGGAAGTCCTGGACCGGATACCCAATCAGTACCGCACTTTTTACGAGCGCTGGTACGGACATGCCATGGCGGATCTAGAGGTCAGCCGCATTGTTTACTCTCAAGGAGGTGAATACGCGGCCGTATCTCGGATCTATCAGGATGATTTCGGTGATAACATCATCATCTTAGCCGGCGACCGTCCTGAAATGCATCGGTTCAACGCTTTCTATCGTCTAGCTCCAACTCTGTGCGCCAAGCGGGCCTATTAAGCGGCGAATCAGATAGGAGGGTGTATACGTGCTGTTGTGTGCCGCGCCACACACAACAGCACGTCTTTTCATGATTTAATTCTATATTCTTAAAAGATTACTTATGTTTCTAACCTCAAAAGACGGTCAAGAATTTAGTATTCCAGGGGGGACGCAGGGCGTGCTGTATCCGCCCGGACCAAATAAGGCATTCAGTATTGCGGTGGTGACCATGGATGGTCAGTATCCGGAAAACGGCTGGTCGCTGAACGACAAATGTACCGAAACCATCTACGTGCAAGCAGGTTCGCTGGTGGCTAATGTTGACGGCAAGCAATTTAAGCTCAAGTCCGGCGATATTTTAAGTATTGTGCCGGGTAAAAAATACCGGGTGCGCGGCAAGGCGATGACGGTTGATGTTATTACGCCGGCCTGGGACAAAGGGCAAAATCACATAATTACAAAGTGATGAAATCTGCTTACCTACTAATCGATGCGCGCGGTCCCGAAATTCAGCACCGCTGCGGACTGACAGCGCCGGACCAGTTCATTTACCTGGCGCCTGAAGGCAAAAAGCCAGTCGTCCTTTTTGATGCCCGTGAATTTGGTGTGCAGCAAGAGAAATTGGACAGAATGAATAACAGAGTGGGAATTAGGCGGCTGGAACCGTATGTCAAAAAAGCCGTCAGTGTCGGGGGAGGCGCCTTGTCTGATGTCTTAATGGTTATTTTGCAGGATTATGGCATTAAGGAAGTAAAAATTTCCCGCTCGTTGCCGTACTCCATTGCTAAAAAGATTATTGCGGCAAAAATCAAGGTGGCGGTACATGATTATGAGCGCGAGCGGGAGCGAAAAACCGAGTTAGAAATACAGCATATGATCGCTGCCCAGCGAGCCAATGAGTCAGCTTTTCAGCTGGCTTGGCTGGTTCTGGCCAAAAGTAAAATTCGCGGGAAGACGATTATTTATAAAGAGCAGGTTCTGACCAGCGAGTATTTAAAGTCAATTCTGCGTAAACACTTGCTTGATCGCGGCTATGACTGCCCGGATGGAATTATTGTCGCCTCGGGCGAACAAACACGCCAGCCCCACAATGAAGGCAGCGGCCCGCTTCTTCCTAACACCACGATTATTATTGATATTTTTCCGCGGTCGGAAGCGACCGGCTATTTTGCCGACATGACGCGGACGTTTGTGAAAGGGCGGGCGTCAAAAAAAATCAAAGAGTTATTGGAAGCAGTCGCGTTTACCCAAAAGCAGGTAATAGAAAAAATAGCGCTGGGCGACCAGGGCCGGGACGTGCATAAGTTAGCTGTCAATACTTTTCGTAAACTTAGCCATCCCGCATCGCCCCAAAAAGGCTTTATGCACGGAACGGGCCATTCGCTGGGCCTTGCTCTTCATGAAGCTCCTCGCCTCAATGCTCAATCAGCCAGGGAAATCGAGGCGGGGATGGTACTAACAATTGAACCCGGATTATATTATCCAGGTATAGGCGGTGTACGCATTGAAGATGTAGTTGTGTTTCATCCCGACGGCCGGAAGGAAAACATTACAAGGTTTAATAGACCTTATTTTATTTCTTAGTCAGTTATCCAAAAAGGGTTTAGTGTTATCTAAATATTCCAGTTAAGAAAAAGCCTCCGAGGGTGTCGGAGGGTGTGCGAATACGGATTTTACTTGTGATTGTCCATGCCCGCGAAGATGAGGTCGAGCAGGGCGGCGCGTACCGGAATACCGCGCAGTGACTGTCGAAACCAGGCTAGGCGAGGATCACCGGCCAGAGCCAGCGGAGTTAATTCATCATCAATTTCGGCCGGCGGGTCTTGGGGGTCACGATTGATCGGCAGCGGATGCATCACGAACGCTCCTTTTTTGAGCCGTGCGAGGTATTTTTTCTTAAAGACATAGCGGTGACGGCGGAGCTTGGAATAGTCTTGGCTAGCCGAACGTTCGCGCTGAATCCGGGTCATGTAAACGACATCGGCCTGCGGAATAGCGGATTTAAAATCGGGGAGAAATCGATAGCTGATCTTATGTCGGGCCAAGTACCGCAGCAGATCTTGTTTGGGCGACAGTTCCTTGTGGGTAGAAAATATTACTTTGATGGAGTGGCTCTCTCCAAATTTCCCCAGCAAGTAAAGGAGGGAATTGGTGGTCCTACCTCGTTTGAGATCGCCTGTTAACAGAACCGTGAGGTTATCGAGCGG
>CAZUSC010000044.1:0-12248 GCA_964622915.1 uncultured Candidatus Saccharibacteria bacterium
TATCCTGCTGCCCCAGCGACTTGGCTAGCTGATTATAGCCTTCCGCCGACTCGAAAACACCCGTTTGATAAGTAAAGTATTGCAAAAAATCAGCCAGTGTTTTGGCGTTGGCAGCACCCGCCGCTCGGCAGGCTTCCCCCACAAATTCTCTATAGGCTTTCTGGGACAAGTCTCGTCGCGAAAAACCAACCACCTGAAATAAGGCTGGTAACAGTTCTTGAGCATATAAGTTATACAGTGCGGGCAGCAGTTTGCGGCGTGCCAAATCCCCGGTCGCTCCTAAAATAATAAAAATGGTCGGTAATTGAAACTGTGGTTGGTCGGCCATTAGACGCAACAATTACCAAAAAATTACTGCAGCTCGTAAGTAATGGTGACAGTAGCCGTTGTTTCTTTACTGCCGGCGGGCACCGGCGGGATACTGCCCTGATCGCCGCCAATGGCCCGTTCAGCATACAGAGGGATAGGACCACCGGGCACGGATGAGCTGGAGAAGTTCTTCACGCGACCCAATCTTGCTCCTAACGCCTGGGCTAGTTTTTCTGCCTTCGTTTTGGCATCGACAATGGCCGCCTCTTCTGCTTGTGCCACCAGCTCTTCTTCGTCTTCGCTGACAAACGTGAGACCGCCCGCTTGGTTAACTCCTTCCTGGGTAACAGCGCTTAGGACCTGGCCGATATTATCAAGATTGCGAATTTTTACTTCCAGCGTTTCGGAGGCTTCGAACCCGCGCGGAATACTACGCCCATCTTGGTAATCATAGATAGGGTTAATATTGAAATTACTAGTTTTAATATCTTCCTCGGCTATCTCAAGGGATTTTAATGCCTGCATGACAGAATTTAGCTTGCTGCTAATTTCTTGCAAGGCTGCTTCGGCGCTGGACTTATTTGTTGATCTAACTCCCAGTTGAACCATAGCAATATCCGGCCGTACTTCGACCTTGCCTGTACCCTGAACCTGAATTTCTCTATTGGCTTCAATCTCCTGCTGAATACGCTGCGGCTGCGAGCCAACATATTGGCCGGCGACATAGAGCAGCCCGCCTAAGATGACGGCTGCTAAAACCGAATTAGACGGACGGCTGGGCGAAACTTGATTATCGTTCATACATTAAATATATCACAAACAGGAAACGAGAAACGGAAATCAGTAACGCGTAACTAGTAATTGGAAAGGAATGAATAGCTGTCGTCTACCACCTACAACCTACAACCTAGTAATGAGGCGGCTGCTCTTTTTTGCCGGCGCGCAGGTTCATGAGGCGCGCCAAGGCATACAAAGCACTGGACAGGCGATTAATATAAGCGAGAGTATTGGGCTTGATGCTTGTTTCTTCTACGGCGATAGCCGCCCGTACTCTTCTTTCCATTTTGCGGGCCATGGTGCGAGCAACATCTAACATAGCAGAATGTTCACTGGCGCCGGGGATGAAAAAACTTTTAATAGGCGGCAGTTGCTGCTCGATTTCGTTCGTAATTTTTTCTAATTTTTTGACCTTGGCGGCGGCCAGCGCTTTAGGGTAGCCCGCTACCTCCGCTTGAATAATGAAGAGGTCTTCCTGCAAGGAGTGCAGGGTAGCGCTGACATCTTTATCGGTAATTTTTGCTTTACACAACCCTAACCAGGAGTTCAGCTCATCAAGCGAACCCAGGGCATCAATTACTCTGGAATGTTTGTCGACTCTTTGTCCCGACTCGGTCTTATAGAGAATAGTTGTTCCGTTGTCACCTTGGCGGGTGTACAGCATGTTAAATCTCGCACAGGCCGCTCGCGCAAGCCAACTCTTTGGCTAGTTCCGTCTTGTCCTGCCGCTCGTACGTCACAATCTGAGAGAAGTCGATATGGGCCAACTCCTTGGCCAGCTCTTCATAGCGTTCGGCATTAATTTCTTCGTAAGGCGCCAGCTTATAGACGTGATTGCTGCGCGGCAAGAAAGACAAGCCGCCGACCATGTCCCAGTTGTTATACAACCAATTAGCCACGCCAATCCATTCGTCTTCGCCACAGGAAACCGTGACCGACGGATTATGCTCGGTATAGTTTTCCTTGACTAGTTTCCAATGCTTTAACTGATCAAGGGCGCTCAAATCGTCTCTGACAATAGCGTTGTCAGGAGCCTTAATCGGAAATTCTAGTACGTAGGTGGTAGCGTTTTCCACCGCTTGGCCCACTTCCGGATGATAAGGAACTCCTTGGTCACGCAACATCTTAAATAAAACATCGCTGGCGGAAATTCGGACACGCCGCACATAATACTTCGAGTGGCGAGCGTGCATTCCCGAGGCCGAATCTACCACTTGCGATACCGTCCCCGAGGGCTTGACGCAAGTGAGACAAGTCGAATCAGCCGTGCCAAACCGCTTAGCGTATTCTTTATTAGCTTGGCGAGACGCTTCGCGCATCTTCTTTAAAACTTTGGCATCGCGCACTGCTCGGCAATCCCACTGGCCGGTAATAGAGACCCCGAGCAAACGCTCCCTGGCGCAATTTTCCTTCCATTCTTTAGACAAATAAGGAAAGTTGGTCAAAGTAGCCTGATAAGTTCCTAATAAAGTGGCCAGGCGCACTTTACGTAGCAGGCTCTCTGGGGTGTCTTCAGCCCGAGCCACTACCTCGGTTAAGTTACAAAACTGCTTGGATTTCAGAATGATTTCCGCGCACGGATTGGTGCCCCACTGCGGCTGCTCGCCTTTTTTCAGGCGCTTAAAACGCCGTGGTGGTAATTGGTATTTCAAGCCGCCGCGATTAAAGATGCCTCGCTCGCCCGAACCGCTTTTCATCAGAGCAATCCACTCATCCATAAAGGTAGTGGCCGGTGGCTTTTCGTGATAGACGGCCGAGTTGTTAGCCAGGCTGCGCTGCGGTTCGGTGGCATAGAACTGTCCTTTCTTAGCATCACGCATTTCTACGTCATCTAGGTCAGATAAGGAAATTAAGGCACTGCGGCGTACTCCCCCGGAAACTACACAGTCGCCAATCTTACAAAGAATGTCGTGGGCATCAATATTAGACAAACGCTTGCCCTGCTTGTTCAGAATTTTCTCGCGGGTAAATTCTAGTAATTGTCGCAAGGGTTCTGGTCCGGAGCTTTTACCCCCCATAGTCTTAAGACGCGCGCCGGCGGGGCGCAGTTGAGAGAAATCAAAATCAATATCCTTGCCAGCAAACCAAGTCTCCATGCCAAGCGTCAGCGCGTCAGCCCAGCCTTCTTTACTGTCCGGTACGACAAAGGTGGGCATCTTTTTGCCAGTCTGGACTTCGATTTGCGGTAGGGCCTGGATATTTTGGCTTTCGACCGAAAAGCCGGCGCCGGTACCGCACATCGACACATACATTACCTCGGCAAAATCCCGGAAAGTGCGGGGAGCAATATATGAACAATTATAAGCACAAACATTAGTGCTGCGGGCGGCGGCGCCGGCGAACTGCATTAGGCGCATGGACGGCATTACTTCTTGCTTCAGTATTGCTTCTCTAAGTTCACGATACTCTGCGCCCGTTAGCTTATCGCCTAGGTTCTCTGCCATAAAGTTGATATAGCGGTCGACCGTTTCAATCCAAGTCTCACGCCGACCCTCTTCATCAATCCAACGGGCATAAGTACGATAGTAGACAAATTCCGCTAGCGAGTTCCTAAAATACTTTTTGCTCTCGGTCACCAATTTTTGCACATGCTCCGGTACTACGCCGCGTTCTTCACGTAATTTAGAGCGCTGTTCTCGATACAAAATGTAGGACTTCGCCGTCTTAACAAAATCTTGAAGCATTAATTCTTCTTCCACCAAGTCCTGCACCATTTCAACATCCGGCACAAATCCGTTGTCACGGCTGGCTTTTTGAATTTTCAGCAAATCCTTAACTACTTTCGCCGCAATGTACTTGGCTTCATCTTCGCCGCCTTCCCCCGTAGTATTAAGAGCTTTCAAGATTGCATTAGAAATTTTATCAATGACAAAAGGGGCAACCTTGCCGTCGCGCTTGCGGATACTGGGGATATTGTGGACCTCGACTCTGTGCAGAGAAGATAACATCCGGATGTTTTTTGTGTTCATGTTTTGTTTATTAATAATAAATTCATTAAAAATTCACGCCTTTCTTATTATACACCGACGACCAATGAACTCTAGCCTGCCTTTCTAGTGACTCTGTTGATAACTTTTGATTTTTACGGTTTTTTTGCGCCAGTTTGATTAAAGCGAACAAAACTAGAACACAAAGTGAGTAACTTCCTTAAGGCGTGTACGACC
Organism: uncultured Candidatus Saccharibacteria bacterium; assembly: GCA_964622915.1. Lineage (GTDB taxonomy): Bacteria > Patescibacteriota > Andersenbacteria > UBA10190 > UBA10190 > CAZUSC01. The sequence goes on from CAZUSC010000044.1 coordinate 4,251, forward strand.
CAACCGGCCTGGTGAGCCACCCAAAATAAACCGGCCGTAAAAATGACGTCGCCAGCTAGGGTGTTGCGGTAAAAAGGGATGCCATAGTAGTAGGAAAGCAGCAGACCAGCCGCCGTTCGTTCGTACATACCACTGAACCACCATACCGCTGCATTAGTCAGCAAGAAAAATAAACTGGAAGCAGCAACGGAGGCTACCAGAATTCGTCCCGGCGACCGGCTGCTCTTCAGCCACCGCCCTAAGAGCGTACCCAGCGCAAATGATCCATAAACGAGCAGAGTAATTGGCAGATAGTCCCAACCAATGAATATGTCGGAGACTACCATCGCTAGTAGCGGCACTGCTAAGGCGTAAGGCAGAGAAAGAGTGGCGCCGGCATACAGGGCTAAGGCAGTAATGGGTGCTACATTGGGAATAAATTCACCAACTCGCCAAGCGGCGGCGGCACCGATCAAGCAAATAAGGCCGATTAGCCGGCCCTGGCTATTCTTCACCATGCATTTCTTCTAGCTTCCACGTTAGGATATCACCGGCGGTCACGGTGGCGGCCGATACCCCCACTGGCGATAGCTGGTCATTGACATACAGCTGCCAATATTTATCACCACTGCCCGGCACTCCACCCAAAGATTCAATAAAGATACCCAATGAACCACCAAAATCCTTAGCCCCAATCACCAGTCCCTGGTCCTGTGCCAGCTGCATTACGGCCCAGGCGGTAGCTTGCGTTGTTAGTGGTACAGCATACTCCTGGGGACCATCGGGTAGTTCTACAACCACCCGCACGCCTGCTTTGTGGGCCTGGACTGCTGGACTTACCGGCTCTTCTCTTGGTAACGACCGGGCATTCGCCCGCCACAAGAGCGCACCCGCTGTTAGGCCGAATAAGAGTAAAACAATAAGAATGATTAAGCCGCGGCGATTGGTTTTGCCTGGCGCAGATGAGGCGCTGGGAATAATGCTGTTCATAAGATTGTTAGTTAATAAAAAATCCTGCTGCGGGCAGGAAGTATTTAGTATTGCGCCGAAAAGGCGAGGGTTTCTGCTCGGAAGTTAAGCTAAGTATCAAGCCAGGGTCGGACTTATCTTTACCTAGCAGCCTCCAAGGCGGCAGATAAAGAGATACCGTTGCGGCACAGTGTGGGATTCACACCCACTTCACTTACACTGATACAATGTTTATGGAAAGAAACACTCTTCTTTAAATCAAGACTACTAGCATTAAAACTATAGTCAATTGAATTTGAGATAAATCGTTAGAGCGGATCATAAAATGTGCCTGTAACTAGGTCTTCGCCTTCTTCGTGAGGCTGCGGACGGAAGTCACTGGGGCCAACTACCATTAACCAGCGCTTCTTGCGACCGGTAGAGTTTTGCCAACGCTTTAGAAATGTTTTCTTACTCAAACGAAAATCCTGACCATTCCAGGGATCATTCAAAATAATGCCTTTGGCATCATAACCAGCCACGACGGCATAATGTCCTTCGTCTTCAGTCGGCTCTATAAAATTTACGATTACCGCCAGATGCCGATTAATAAACCATTTAAGCTCGGCTAATCTGGCATTGGTGTTGGCATAGCAATATAGACCGGCCCGACGAGCCACTGTAATCATATTCTTATTATCGGTTCCTCGATCCGCATCGGTCTTAGACTCCAAGGCCAAGTCAGTTTGCGTGCGCACTAAATTAAAATAAGACAGCACCATTTGCAGTGAAGCCGGCCCGCAGGTGTGCGGAGTATCTTGCGGATAGTAAGGAATATCTAGTTTTGGCATGGTCCTCTTCTTAGCATACTCCGGCCAAACAGACAATCTAACGACTAATTTTCGCAATAAAATTAGGCTTTTCTTTGGTTAAGTATCCTATAGTAGGCTTCTTCATAACGGTCAACCATGCGAGCAACCGTGAACTCTTGCTCGACCCGCAGGCGGCAGGCGGCAGGATCAATTTGTTCGAGACGAGACACAGCTTCAACCATTTGCGGCAGGTCATCCACCAAGAAACCAGTCACGCCATCGGCAATGATTTCTGGCAGCGACCCTCGTTTAAACGCAATGGTTGGAGTGCCGGCTGCCATCGCCTCGACGGTCACCAGGCCAAATGGCTCTTCCCATCTTAAGGGAAAAATAAATGCCTTGGCTTTACCTAAATAGGTGAACAATTCCTGGCGAGGAATCATGCCCATGTATTTAATCTGATCGTCATCAACCTGGGGCTTAATTTGATTCACCCAGTATTCACTGGCGGGATCAACAGACCCAAAGATAAGCAATTGGTGGTCCGTTTTTTTGGCCACTTCAATAGCCTCGGCGACACCCTTAATCGGCAGGATCCGGCCTGAAAAAACTAAGTATTTTTCTTTGCGCGAGACATAAGGGATGGTTTGAATATCAATGCCGTTATAGGCCGTCACTGCATAGTTAAGGGCGGGAAGTCCCTGGCGTTGGTTATTGCTGATGCTGGCATAAAATTGGGTCTGCTGATAGTGCGACAAAATCTCTTTGTCTAAACCCTCGAGCGGGCTGTGCAGCGTTGCCAGGGTTGGTGTTGAGACCAAGGGAGCAATATGGGCGGTGCGGGTACTAAAATGACTGTGCATAATATCAAAACTTCCCTGCCTCGCCAGTTGATATGCTCGGGAGATCAGCAGATCTTCGTATTCCTTGTGCGGACCAGCACCGATTGTCAAGCCAGTCGATGCGGCGGTCACCGCTACCAGTTTAGCCGCCGTAACAGAATCACCGGAGGCAAACAAAGTAACGGCATGTCCTCGCTGAACGAGCTCTTCGGTTATGTAATGGACAATTAGCTCGGGTGCGCCTGACCAGCCTGGCGGAACATATTTTTCCGGCGGTGTGGGCGGGATACGAATAACATTGGATGCGATCATGGCTATACGCAACCTGGGCTTTTGGTCACTTTTCATGGGTTCGGTGGTGGACTATTAATGAGATCAGTATAGAGGAAGCCGATACGCTGACCAGTATCTTTCCAAGAATAGTGTTGGCGCACCTTGTGATAAGCGTTTTTAACTAGGGTACCAACAAGTTCAGGCGATTGGTACAATTGAAGGATCTTGGTGCGCAAATCATGAGCATTGCGGGGTTCGAATAACAAGCCAGTTTTACCATCGTCGATAGTCATGCGTAAGCCTCCTTTACGTGAAGCCACCACGGGCACCTGACAGGCCATGCCCTCAAGCACCACTAGGCCAAAGGGCTCGTAGTAGGAAGGCACTACTTGAATGTTGCCGGCGGAATAGTAGAGATGAATCTTACTATGGCTGACACGACCAATAAAATTCATTCTATCCTCAACCCCGGCTTGACGGGCCCGGCCAAGCAGCCGCTGATATTCCTTAAAGTCCTCCTGGTTTTTGTGTTTGCCGTGAATACCTCCCCCAACAATCACTGCTTTAATATTGGGAATATCTTTTTTTAGTAAGCTAACTGCGCTAATAAGCGTCCCCAGCCCTTTGCGCCACTCCAATCGGCCGACATAGACAACAACAAACTCACGCGGGGAAAGGTTGAGTTCAGCCCGCGCATACTCACGGGCCATGGGATAAAAGACGCGAAAATTGACCGCACCAGGTATAACAACGATTTTCTCCAAAGGAATGCCATACAGTTCATTCAGATCCCGCTTCTCGGTGGCTGATAAAGTCAGAACAATAGACGCAGATCGACCGACTCTTTCTTCAACCACAAAACGCGCGTCAAGGTGCTTATCTGGAGTTGCTTGTGTGTATCTTGCTTTGACATCATGGCGAACTTTACCGAGGGAATGATATGTTTGAACAAAGGGTAGTTTAAACTGTTCATGGGCCTGCAGGGCGACCCAGCCACCATCCCAATAGTGCCCGTGCGCGATATCGTAAGGATTTGTGTTATTAATGAACTGGAGAAAATTACGGTAGAACTCTGGCAAATATTGATGGAGATCAAACTTAGGAACATGACTAATCGGCCCAGCTTTAAGGCGTATAACCCGCGAGCTCTTGCCCACTGGTACAATTTTTTTCTTACGAGAGTTATTCCAGCGGGTGTAGACATCCACCGACCAACCAAGGCGGTCGAGCTCTTTCATTAATGAGCGAACGTACACATTCTGGCCGCCGTTTTCCTGTGTGCCAATTGCCACCAACGGGTCAGAATGAATATTAAACATTGCAATTTTTCGGGACGGTTCAGTCATGTTGCTTGTTCACCAATCAGCTCTTCCCACAAAAAACCCCGTCAGAGGGGTTAATAAAGGACATGGGTATCTTATGGAAAAAGAAAAGTAGGGCATTATGCCCCTCTCCTTGTTTTAAAGTATATAATAAGTCAATAAATATCAATGCGCAGCGTTTGGTAGACGCTTTCCAAGTTTCGGGGCAAGATATAGTAACTATGAAGATTGCGGTAGTATCGACATTAGAAGAAAGCGTGCCGCCACCTAAGTACGGGGGCGTTGAGTTAGTTGTTTATAATTTAGTGGAAGAGTTGGTCAAAGCAGGGCATCAGGTAACGCTTTTTGCGACGGGCGACTCGGAAACTTCTGCCAAGCTTGTGCCAAATTTCCCTCAGCCTTTGCGAGCAATGCCCAAAATGCAGTCGCTGCAATTTCGCAACGCCTACAAGTATATGGGAGTGGGTAAAATTACCACGCTGCTTCAAAAAAAATCTTACGACATCGTACACAACCACATCGGCTGGCGGCTGCTACCTTTTGCAGACTTAATTCCAGCGCCAATTGTTTCCACGCTGCATGGGCCTTTAGATGTAGACTACTTACAAGAAGTTTATGGGGCTTATAAGTCGGCCAACTACGTCAGTATTAGTTTGAAACAACGTGCCCCTCTGCCCGATCTTAATTATGTGGGAAATGTTTATAACGGTATTCGCGTAGATACATTTGAGTACGAGGAACACCCGCAAGATTACTTCGCCTTTCTCGGCCGGATGTCGCCGGAAAAAGGACCGGTCCAGGCCATTAAGGCAGCTCAACAAGCCGGCGTAAAGTTGCTGATGGCCGCAAAAGTAGATGTTGCAGATAAAGAATTTTTTAGCCGAGAAGTAGAGCCGCTGATTGACGGAGAGCAAATAAAGTTTATCGGCGAGGTTGATCACCCTGGCAAAGTAGCCCTGCTTAAGGGAGCCCGGGCTTTGCTGGCGCCAATTCAATGGGAAGAACCCTTCGGATTATTTTTTGTCGAAGCGATGGCCTGCGGCACACCGGTCATTACCATGAGGCGCGGATCAACTCCCGAATTGATTATTGAGCAAAAAACCGGCTTTATCTGTGACTCGTTTGATCAAATTGTGGCTGCCATTAATAAAGTTGACCAATTAGATAGAGCGGCTAGCCGGGAACATGTTCAAAAACTATTTTCCGCCGAGCAAATGGGTAAAGGATATATAGAGGTTTTTGAGCAACTAGTGAAAAAATTACCCGGCGGACGCTGAACAAGTCAGTAACGTTAGGGTCTGGCCGGGTGCCTGGTTTCTTTCGCTCAACATGCTTGTGGAAGGACTCAAGGAAGGCAATTGATTAATTAGGCTGCCGCTACTTAATATGTAGTACCGAGTAAGTAACCGCCATAAGAATATGGCAAGAATAGAGTTTGCTTTTTAGCAGATCTTCTAGTATAGTTGGGAGTTTTATGGCTGGCATTATCACACCGGTGGGTCTTAGCCTTTCATTCTGGTCAATTGTTGGTTGTTTTCGCTACCTTAATGACAAAGATCGAAGCAGTGCTCTTAAAAAAAGAGGCTGGGTTGGCTTATCCTCAAAGCAACTAAGAAAAGCTTCGGCAACGGTCGCGGTCTGTTTGCCGGCTCATAATGAAGAGCTGGTTATTGGTGACGCTATTACCTCTCTAAAAAAATTCGTCTCGGCCAAGCAAATATATGTCGCCTGTGATGCGTCGGCAGACCGCACGGCGGCCATTGCCCGGGCGGCCGGCTGTCCGGTTTTAGAACTCACCCCCGCCCATGGCAAAGCTAGGGCGATGGAAGCTTTGATTGAGCACTTTAAGCTATTGGACCATTACAACTTTATCATCACGGCGGACGCGGATACTATTTTTGATCGCGATTATTTGAAGAATGCCTTAAAAATGTTCGCGGAAAACCCTACGGTGGCGGCCATCGCCGGCTATGCCCGATCAGCCTGGTCTCCGGGCTGGCGCCCGACAATAGCGCGTTACTTTTTAGCTTATCGCTCCCGCCAATACTTAGCCTTGCAATGGATGATGGCTTACGGACAAACCTGGCGACTAACGCCGGTGACCGCCGTAATCCCCGGCTTTGCCAGTATTTACCGATCTAATGTTTTGCGACAACTGCGGATTTATGTGCCGGGCATTGCCATTGAGGATTTTAATTTAGCCTTTCAAATCCACCGCCAGAAGTTAGGAACAATTGGTCATCATTCATCAATTGCGGCTACCACCCAGGACCCCGATAATTTTACGGATTACATTAATCAAATCACCCGCTGGAACAGTGGGTTTTGGCAAACAGTTCAGCACTGGAAAATATGGCCCTCCTGGCTTTGGTTGGCCTTGGGCTGTTTCCTCATCGAACTATTAGTATTTTCCCTTTTCTTGTTGCTCTCTCCTTTATACATAACTACTCTGTTCTTGGTTTACGGCGGATATTTAACCCTACCTATCACCTCCGCTCAAGAGGCCTTCACGCGTGGCTTTTTTGCACTATCGTGGGGCATTTATTTAGGTGTCTTTATTGTGGACTACCTGATCACTCTCCTGGTCGCCCTTAAAGCCCGTAAGTATTTCCTGTTGTTCTATGGACCGGCGTTTATTTTTTTACGCGTGGCTGACGCTATTATTTTGTTATTAACTACACCTTACGCCCTTATCAACCCATCGCTGGGATACTGGACTTCCCCGGTCCGGCGCGCCCATAAGCCGACCTAGGCTTGCGTATATTTTTTGATTACCCGTAGTAAGGACTGGCCATCGCGGGGCAGATACCACCCCGGTCCTGCATTAGGATAGCGCTCGGGCCCCCAGCCAAAGAAACCGATATTACTTACTCCTTCGAGGTTCAGGGCCGCCTGGATGTCAGCCTCTAAGCGACCAGGCGAGGGCGGCAAAAAAGAAGGCTCTTCCCGAAAAGCGCCTAAAGATATCCACACTTCGCCGTTGGGATTAGCCGCGCGAATTTTATCAACCAGCTTCTGTCCGTTATCCGCCACCATATTAGGCAGCAGCGCTGTCTGGCCGTCTTCCGTGTAATTGCTGTAAAGGTTAAGCATTACGATATCAACCGCTCCCGGCGCAATCGGATTACGGGTACCAAAATCTCCATCCATCTCATCCCAATAATGCATCCTCATTAATATTGGCCGTTTAGGATCAACGGCGCGGATATCGTTCGATGCTTGCTGTATTTGGGCGCTGGTTATTCTATATTTGTCGCCATTCGGCAAGTTTTCTCCCGCCTCGTTAGAAATGTCATAGCCAAAAATGCCCTGGTGCACGCTAATAGCCTTTACGTATGAGATGACTTTTTCTTTTTGCCAAGCGGGACGTTTATCAGGCGGGTCTTGGCCGTTTTCGGCGTAATCCCAGGCGCTGCCGTCAGAAAAATTAACTACCATTTTCATTTTCCGGGCCGCCACCCGATCAAGTAGTTTTAAAACGTCGGCGGGCGGGGCTTCGTCCATGCCCCATTCGCCGCTAATAACATCAATACCCATGCCGCGCATAGTATCCAGCTCTTGGTCAGAGACTGTCTCGTTCACTAACTTCATTCCCCATTGCATATTTGAAGTAGCAGCAGAGCCAGGAGTAGCCATGACGGTGGAGGAAGCTTTAGGAGTAGCAAGAGGAGGGGAAACTTTATTATTAACGGCGGTATTTTGGCTGTTATTAGAAGTTTGCTTCTTAATGAAATAGCTGCCAAGCCCAGCCGGCTGGGGTACTTCGGTTCCCAGCCAGAGAATTGCGACGATGGCCAAGACTAAAACGGCGATAATCGCGGC
>CAZUSC010000045.1:0-7549 GCA_964622915.1 uncultured Candidatus Saccharibacteria bacterium
GGGGGTAGCTGCGGGAGGAGCGAGCAGCGCAGGAGCGGCCGGAGTGGGAAGAGTCAGTGGTTATGTGGGCCAAAAAGCTGGCGAGCAAGCCGGCGGAGCAGCAGCCGATCTGGCTAGTCTGCCTGAGAGAGCCCAGCTTCAACGCCTCCAAAATCAGCGAGCGCAACAACAAGAGGCAGAGGCGATGGATGGGGATAAGGATAGCATTGACGCCATGATAAAAAGCGCCGTGAAAGACACTCTCACAAACGTACTTAAAGGATCTGTGGCTTTTATAGGTTTGATTGTGATTTTTTTGGTCGGATTTATACTGCCAGCCTTAATTCCGATCCTAATAATACTCGGGCTAGTTATGCTAACATTTATGGCTAAGGAAGCAGTTGGTGTTGTAACGTCAGTTGTCAAAAAACCTATTCGCGCCGGAGTTAAATCCTTTAAGCCTTCTCGCTAGAGCTACCCGAATATTATGCACTACTATAAATATGGCTCGATTTTCTGGTTCAGTATCATGTTAGTTTTGCTAAATTTTACGGCATTGCCCCATATGGCCTTGGCCCACGCGGGCCACGACCCGGCTACTTGCATAGAAACCCACGGCAAGCTAGAAGTGCCGCTGCCGGGTATCCCGGAGGATTTTCTTTGTAACGATCTTTCCCTTGTAGTTTATGTAAAAGCTGTAATTAATTTTGTCACGGCCCTCATAGTAATAGTTGGTTTACTGTCCATTATTGTGGGTGGTTATTTTTACATGACAGCGGGCGGTAGCGCTGATCGAGTATCTATGGCGAAGACTCTAGTAATGAGCGCGCTCTTAGGCATTGTCCTTGCCCTAACAGCTTGGGTGATTCTAAATACTGTTGGGCCGCAATTTACGACTGAAGTTACGGATCCTGTAATTAATGAACCTTAGCCGCATAGCTGGGGGACTTCACCGCGCTCAATCCTATCAAAATAAATTGCAGAATCGCCAAATCGTTTTTCCAGTAAATAGTATCGACAAGGCCGAAGATTAGTAACGACAGCAAAGCAAGAATGACTGATTGTAACCAGTAATCAGTAACGAGTAACGAGTAATTTCTATAGATACGCTTAAATAACCATACATGGATGCCAATAAAACTAACAAGGCCAAGCAGGCCGGTATTTAGCCAAAAAGAGAAGACCCAGTTGTGGGGATCGCGATAGACAAATTCAGCCAAGGGCTGATTTGGGAAATTGGAAATTGGAAATTGGAAACTAGGTATTAGAAATTGAGAAATTGAGAAATTGGAAGTTAGCAACTGGTTGTCATTTTCTAATTTCTGATTTCTATTTTCTGCCAACGCGAAGCGTTGGTGTAATGCTTGTTGATAGGCCGGTTCAAATGTTCCTAGTCCAATGCCTAATATAGGGTGTTGTTTGGTTAAATCCCAGGAAATGCTCCAGAGCTGCAGACGGACGGCGGCAGAACTGTTTGGCTGGATAAGATAGTCGGTTTTGTAGATAATAAAAGGTGAGGCTAAGAGGGCAAAGAGGGTAATTATTGATAGAAGTTTGTAGGTTGTAGGTTGTAGGTTGTAGTTGAATAAAAAAACGCCAATTAAGAAAGCTGTTAAAACTGATAGAATTCCGCCTAGCGATTGAGTGAAGAGAAGGGCGAGGAACATTATTACTCCAGTAACTAGTAACGAGTAATCAGTAACGAGTAATTGCTTATGGTCTATTCTTATAGCTCGCCAGAGCGAGATTACTATGAGCGGCACAATGAATAAAGCGAGGGAATTTGGAACATCGTAAATACTTTTTATTCGATCAAGAGTGCCAACTTGAGATATCCCTAGTAACGACACAATTAGTCCGGATAAAACTAATGATTTTACCAGCCGGTCGTGATAACGGGAGCCGGCTGAATAAACCAGCCAGCCAAAAAGCATGGGAAAGAATACCCAGCCTTTCAGAATACCTAAGCTCGTGCGCAGATCAGGTGAGATAATGACCGAGAGCACAGTGGCGGCTAGAAATAAAAGAACTAAGACCGCTAGCGGCCAAGGAAACTCCTGCCCGCTGGCGCGCCACGAGCGGCGCACCGCGGGAATAAATAGTCCCATCAGTACAGTAGCCGCAATAAATATTTCTAAGAGACTGGTGGGGATCGAAAAAAGCTTCAGCCGAATAACATACGTAGGTAACAGGCCGGCTAGAACAACAAGCAAAGCGTAGTATGAATGCTCAAGCTTCATTGCTTACCTCGCTCTCCGCGCTGCTGCCGCCTAACACCAGCGCAAACACAATAATGAGCGTTAATAAAAGATGGCTGTATAAAAAACTATTCACAAACTGGGAATGGATAAAGAGGCTAGAAAAGGCTGTTACGGCCGTTAGAGCCATTTTATTGCCATAATTCCAACTCCTCATAGCTCGACGACACAGCGCAACCCAGGGCAATAGAAACAAGATCACTCCGACAATGCCGGTGGTGACCCACAAAGTCAGCCAACTGTTATCTGCTCCGGCGCGGGAATGAAGGGAGAAAGAATTAATTAAGCCGGCCTCGGCCGCGGCGTACTGATAAGTGTTATACCCAGTGCCCAGTAAGGAGTGCCTTTCGGCCAAATCTGACCAAACTGCCTGCAGCGCTTCTTTCCGTACTGACACGGTGGCGTCCTGCTGCCATAAACCCGGCAAGCGATCACCGAGCAACAAGCCCGCCACTAATAACCAAGCCACGAGAAAACCTGTCATAGCGATAAACCGAATACGGACCGGCACCGATGCGCGTACCGGCAATAGTTGGATGAGTAAGAGTGGGGAAAACATGAGCCAGCCGATAGCGGCTGCAATAAGGCTGCTGCGAGATTGTGTGAAAGCGAGTGCCACCAATAACAATACGACCAACGTCCATTTTAAAACTAACTTCTTCGATGGGCGCAACAACAGAAGCGGTAAGACCACCACAAGGAAAGCGCCAAAAAAGTTAGGATCAAGCCAGGTGGAAACTAAGCGGCCCTGATGGGGATCCCAGCCGGCGCGAACTAAATAGTCAGTAGGCAGCCGCCAGAAGGCCGGTAGGCTAGCGAAGCTCGGCGCAAACAACAACTGCGCAAAGCCGACTAAAACTAAGATCCAAACTGCAATAATGAAGCCTACTTCGAGAAATTTTTTTAGCTGTCTGCCGCGGGTTAATACAACCAGTGCTGGCAACACCAATAAATATAAAGCCAAACGTAACCAATAGACAAAGCTGACGAGCAGCTGCCCGCCACTTAGCGATTGTGTGTTAATAAGGAGAGTGAAGAGGCTCCAAAGTATGAACGGGGTAAATAGTAACGAGTAACGAGTAACGAGTAACGAGTAATTATGGGTTGTTAGGTTGCCCGCTCCGCCGGAGCTTGAGTGAGGCGAGTAGGTTGTAGGTTGGCGAGCCACTCTAAAAACAGCCGCCAATAAGACTAAGACAACAGCCAGATCACTTAATAACAAGCCGCCGCCTTGGCCGGGTAAAGGAAATCGTACTAACTGACCAATCACTAGCGTGGCTAGCAGAAAAGCCACAGCTAGCCGCGGCAGTAACGCCGCCCACCAACTGACAATAACCGCCACTAAAACACCAGCGGCGCTAAAGACTGCCAGCGGGGTACTTAATATGCTTGTCGTCCCGACCAGCGATAGATAAGACGCAAGAATTTCTGCATAAGCCATATAGGTGTAGAGTAGTGCCTGCGAAAGTATCTGTCAGCCGATTGGTCATAAAGAGCTGTTCGGCGGCGGTGATCTAACAAACTAGCCCCGCGCTCATGGCGCACCTTTACGCTGGGTAAGATCACCACCTGTGCCCCCGCCTGCCGCGCCCGCCGGCATAAATCGACATCCTCCCAATACATGAAATAACCACTATCAAACCCCTCTAGTTGTTCAAACAAGGTCCGGCGTACTAACATGGCGCCGCCCGATACCCAACCTACTGCTGTCGGAGACGTTGGTACTACTTGGTTGAGCTTGCGCCCTACTAGCGAGGCTAAGGTAACCTCCTGCCCAAAACCGTTGGGTTCGGCCTGCCCGGAGGCCGCGCAAAGCATTAACCCCGCAACGCCTACTCTGGGATGATTGTCTAAATATTTTACGGCTTCACTTATCCCATTCTCAGCTTCTAGCGCTGCGTCGGGATTTATAAATAGAACATAATCAGGAGCCTGTGAAGAACGGGTAGATAGCAGTCGCGCGCCCTCATTAGCCGCAGTGGCAAAGCCCACATTTTCTTCATTTCCTGCGATAATAACCAGCATCTCTCCAATTGCCGCCAAAGTCTGATCACTAGAAGCATTATCCACTACTACAATGCTTGTTAAGCCACTGCTAATAAGGCTACTTAAACACTGCTTAATTGTGCGAGCGTTATTGAAAGTGACTACAACTGCGCCAATGTTTTTCATCGCCTAATCGGACCTTTCTTATTATTTAGAGCGTCTTGCAAGGCGCGGCGCACCGTCGGCCGACCGCCCAAAAGATGGTAAGAATAGCGCAGCCGATTAAGGACGGTCCAATATTGACGCCACAGCCAGGGTGTCTGACCTTCTAGCAACAGCGCGCCGTTGCGCACCAAATAATATAGCTTGGTAGGACTGGGCTTGTCTGGCTGGTCATTATGGACAACATCTAACCCCGGCACGACACGCAAAAATATGCCTTGGCGCTGTACCGACTGACTAAATCCCACATCCTCCCAATACATAAAATATTCTTCCGGTAAGGGCACTTTCATGAACAATTTAAAGGGAGCGGAGAAGAAAGAACCGTGGATGTACGGAAGTTGGTAACGAGTAACGAGTAACGAGTAACCAGTAATGAGTTTTGTGCGGCCGGTAAATAAGTTCACCCGGCCAGCCTTGGCGCCGACTAAAACCAACCCGGAAGTTTTCGCCCAGAAGTCCCGAAGCCGGTCCATGGTGCCAGGCGCCAGTCGTACATCATTATTCATACAAACTACTATATCTTCACCCCGCGCTCCCTGCGCTAACAGGATTCCCAGTCCTACCGACAACCCGGCAGCGTAGCCGCCGTTATTAGTCGAGCGAACAACCTGTACCAAGGCATGCTCGTAATTAAAACGATCAGTCAGGGACCCGTGATCAATGACAACTACGTTATCGGGTAAAAGTGTGCCACGCAGGATAGAAGAGAGGAGATTGGCTGTTACTTGAGGCAATCCATGATGGACAATAAGCAAAAAATATTTTCTGGTGTGTGGAATCACTGTGGATAATTATGTGTATAAGCTGTATACCGCTGTGAAAAATGAGTGTCTTTCTGTATAATATGGCTTAATTAAGTTAATTATTAAAAATTTCTTTTTCCACCGAATTTCTCCGCCATAAGGCGTGCCAACCAAAATTCTCCTGAAGTGGCGGCTATATATAGCCGCGGAAAAACGAAGCTGGGCACACTAAATAATAACAGCCAGTAAATAATATAGCGGGTTCCCGTCAGCCAATATAATAGTGTCTTAGCATAACGACTCCAGGAAAAGATATTATCGCCGCGCAATGCCGGGTAGGCCGACAGAAAGATATTAAAACTGCGCCCCACGGCCCGCTGTCGGCGATAAACATCGCTCACGCTATAGAAATGATGGTGCAGGCCAATTGCCTGATGCAAAACAGCCAACTGCAAACCACGCTCGGCCAGCCTGCGACCTAAATCTATATCTTCCCAACCATAACTTTTATAGGCGGCCGAAAATCTTTCCCTGCCTAAAAAAGCACGCTTCAGCGATAAGTGTGATCCATAAAAATAATGCCCGGCATCGGCCTGCCGGCTGCCTAATAAGCCGTCAAAATCATTTTGCGGCCCGCCATGCGTTAACCATTCCATTAGGGCGGAGGGATGGACCCGCGGATCCCATTTGATCATGCCTAAAGCTGCTTTATTTGCTTGGGGATGCTGCTCATGATAACGCAGGTGAGCGGCGAGTGCTCCCGGGCGCAGTATAATATCCGCCCCCAGAAACAATAGTAGCGGAGCGGGGCTGGCAACAATGGCCTGATTACGGGCGCTGGCTACCCCGGCATGAGCGTGCCGCAATACTAAGGGCGCCTGCCAGCCAGGTAGGACGGTAAATGATGAAGTAGGCACTGTCGGCACCGTCTTTGATCCGTCATCAGAGATTATGACACGTACAGTCCAACCCGCCGGAACTTCCTGCTGCTGCAAAGCCGCTAAAACCAGCGGCAGCGTACGGGCATTGTTATAAGTAGGAATAATAATATCGCAAGCGAGCATACCCAAGTAAAACTCAAAACTTAAAAGGCAAACATAATAGTAACCTGTAACCAGTAATGAGTAACGAGTACGATCTCTCCCACCTCAAATGCGACAAACGTCACAAGGTGCTTTCATGCCTAAGGATAGATGAGGCCGCTGCGTATTGTAAAACTGCAGGAACTTTGTCAGACGCTGCTGCATGACCGGCACGTGCTCACGGCGGTACTTCAGCCACCCTAAACACTCTTTCCGGAGCGTCCGGTTGAAGACTTCAATGAAGGCCTGCTCGTTTTTCTTGTAGGGTCGGGCGGTACGGATGGGAGCAAACTGCTGGGCTGCAATTTCCCACTCGGCCATGAACTCGGGACCGCCGTCACGCTGGATGAGTTCAGTATGACCAAAGTAGTGCATGTGCTGCTTCAGTGCCCAGGCACCCACGGTGGCATCGAGTGTGGTGGTTAAGACCACGGCTGCTTCACGGGTAAAGATATCCACGGCGGTAAACGCAAACACGCCGCCAAAATCCACCGTATCGGTTTGGATCACCTGTCGGGGCCGCAGGGCGTGCGGCACGGGACCGCGTGGCTGGTTCTTCTTCCACTTGCTCCGTAGCTGGTACTTCTCCGCCAGGATGCGGTAGATGGTGGTTCGCCCCGGCGAAGCACCATGGCGCTTGAGCATCCAGAACTTAATCTTCTCACCACAGCAGTGGTGAAACTCCTCGCGGATCCGGTAGATGCGATCCTTGATGGCGGGATCGGTCTTCCGTTTCTGACGGTGACCTTTCTTGGCACGCTGGTACCGGCGCACATACTCGCGGATACCGTAGAGTTTAATGCCACGCAGCCAGCGATACACCGTGGCGCGGTGCCGAGCCACTCGCTCAGCGATATGGTCGGCTGAAACGCCAACCCGATCAAGCTCGAAGCAGAGCTCAATTCTTGCTACGTTAGTCATAGCGACAACTTGAGTTAAGGGTAAATGCCTGAAAGCACTTACAGCTTAGCAAGTTGTCGCATTATTAATGGGAATAAATCGGCAGCAATCTGCCAGATTATTCACCTACTGTATTCGATCGGGACTGGACGCGCTGCGGGCTTGATACCGTTCGAAATAAACATCCACTAGCGTAAACCACAAACTCATGACGATCGGGCCTAAAATAATACCGATCAGACCAAACAAGGAGACGCCGCCCAGAATTCCCAACATCACCACCAGCGGATGCATGCGGGCTTGCCGGCCTAGCAGGAAAGGAGTCAACAGATTATCAATCAGCCCCACCGCCAACATTCCCCATAATGCTAAACCT
>CAZUSC010000046.1:0-2692 GCA_964622915.1 uncultured Candidatus Saccharibacteria bacterium
GAGGCAGCAGCCGCACAGCAGCAAATTTCATCTCAGTCAAAATTCGTCTTATTGCGTGCCGGCGAACAGCGCTGGCCGCTTCTTAAACCTGCAGTCTTCACGAATGCGGAAATTGCTATATACGGGACTAATTAGGATAAAAACTAACTTAGACTCGCCAAGCTTCGGGCGTAATCTTGAGCGGCAGATTCCCAGGTAAAATGAGCCAAGGTATATGCTCGGGCTTCGGGAACAAATGAAGCTCTAGCGGCCGCATTACTAATGGCGCGCGTCCAGGCTGTGGCGTCTTCAGCAGATATAGACTCGCCATTTTTTCCCGGCACGACGGCATCTGTCATGCCTTCCAGCCTAGAAGCTAAAACTTGGCGTCCGCACAGCGCAGCTTCCAACAAAACAAGACCGAATCCCTCAACGTCCCCTTTAATAGAAATGTTCGGCTGAATGAATATATCGATAGTGTTATAAAGAGTCTTTAAGTCTTTAGCAGAAACCCTACCGAGCAACCAAACCCTGTCTTTTAGTCCGAGCGAATCAATCTTCTGCCTGATAACCTGCAGCTGTGGTCCGTTGCCGGCAATTACATATAGAAAATTATTAGGCAGCTTTGGCAGCACGTTCTTAATGAACCAGGCATGCCCCTTGCGCTCTACTAGACGTCCGCTGGTGAATAAAACTTTTTTGGCAGCGAGATCGGTTTTGAGCACTCCGGCAAGTCCATCTCGGGAAATCTTTGGATCAAAATATAGGTCCTCAATGCCAGGCTTGACCACATTGGTTGTTCGCTTCACACCGGAGTTTTTTAGAAGCTCACTGACGTAACGACTGATGGGCAAGTAGAGATCAAATTTTCTGCCAAAGGTTTTCCAATAAATTTGGTAAACAAAATTCGGATAAAGAATATCCAGGCCGTGTACAGTGACAGCCACCGGTGTTTTATATAATTTTTTTATCATCCACCCCTGTAGACTTAGCAGAGGGTCGCCCAGATGAACAACATCGCTTTTACGGGCCGCTGCCAGCACCCGTGTAAGGCCGCTAAATACAAAAAAAGGTGCTAGTAAGCGATGGCCTGTATACGCAATAACTGTCGCGTCAATCCGCTCATGCCGAGAAAGGCGCTTGATCATCTCGTAGCTGAAGCGCTCCATGCCTCCCGCGTTCTGGCTATAACCGCGGGTAACAAAAAGTACCTTAATTTTCTTGCCCGTCATTGTTTCTTCGGTAAGCTCTTTTGCGTGCCAAATACAAAGCCTCTTCCAGCACCAATCGATTGCGATGAAGCATATCGGCCAGCAGCGAAATGAAAAACAACAGAACACCAATTATGATCAACATTCCCGAGCCTGTGACGAGCGATCGATAGGGGAACGTCTGACCGGTTTGCAAGAAATGCACTAGCACAAAAATGCCGGCAGCCACCCCCGCAGCGGCAACCACCAGCCCGGGTACGCCGATAAAATAAAATGGCTTATAATCGCGGGCGGCGCGGAATATAATCGTGGCCGACTTGATGGCATACCGCCACAAGTTAGCTGCCACGCGCGATTTACCATGTTCTCTCTCACCGCGCACCTTTAGCGGCACTTCTTCAATAGCAATATTCTTGAAAGCCATGTCTATAAAGGACTCTTGTGTGTAAGTAAATCGGCCAAAAAGAGTCAGGCGCAGGGCGGCCTCACGCGAATAAGCGCGAAAACCGCAGGAAACGTCCGTGAAGTTAGAGTCGGTTAGAAAGTTCACCAAGCGCGTCACCCAAATATTGCCCCATTTTTTTACGGCCGGCATATCCGGATGCAGATTTTTGTCGACAAACCTACTGGTAGTTACAAACTCCGCGCGGCCAGCTTGAATGGGAGCGAGTAGTTTGGGAATGTCCTGCGGGTCAAACTGGCCATCGGCGTCAATGTTGACAATAACATCAGCACCCATTTCTAAAGCCGTCTTTAGGCCTTTTTGAAAGGCCGCACCGACACCCTGGGGGCGACGATGAGATATAACAGACGCACCCGCTTGGCGGGCAACCTCGGCCGTTTTATCCGTTGAACCATCATCAACTAGAAGAACTTTTGTTTCATTAATGCCAGGAATTGCCGCTGGAATAGCGGAAATAACTTCGCCCACGGTCCGCTCCTCATTTAGAGCGGGGATAATAATCACAAGCCTCTTATTCATATCATCTTGTCTTCTTGATTGTAGCAGGAATAAATAACTTAACTGACTGAACATAATACACTAAATGGGGTGATTGTCAATCCGCCAGATGGCCGATTGCCCTGTGCGCAGTTGAAGGACACATCTAGACAGTTTATTGAGTTGGTGGCTTCGCCAATTTATTTTCTCGGCCTATTTTTTCACTGCAAATTTTTACCCTCCTCCGCCAAAGCTACGGCAGGGCAGGCATTAATGAGTCCCGCTAGCAGCTACGGCCTCAAAAACAAATAGGCTCGCAAGTCTGTATGTAAGAAAAAAGACCGCAGGCGAACCTACGGTCTTTGTGAGTTGAATCGAGAAAGAACTTTTACAGCAACCAGATGATCGTGACGATCAGCCAGCTGGCTTCGTTAGCGGTTTCGCTAATACATAACCAGATCCGGTTTCGATCCCAGCTGGCCTCCTTAATACCAAAACTAATCTGACCGATCCGGATTAGAATGGTGATATGGCCGGTAATGACTGCTGCGCCTGGCAACCC
>CAZUSC010000047.1:0-6340 GCA_964622915.1 uncultured Candidatus Saccharibacteria bacterium
CGCGAGCCGGGGCCCCCGCTGGCGCGGACCCCGCTGAGCGGGGGAGCACCTGCGGGGTGAAGGCAAGCGACAGGACCCGCAGAAGAGGGTAGTTGCCGCAAACGGCCCAATCCAGCCTAATCTCTGGATAGAGCCGTTTCCTGCCAGGTCGTGTTATAATTAATGCATATGATTAAGCGCCAGAAGCTGGAAGCTTTGGTGTTGTCTCGACGCAGTATCGGCGAAGCAGACCGGCTCGTAACATTTTTTACCCGTCAGCACGGTATCGTGCGGGCGGTGGCCAAAGGCGTGCGTAAAATTCCTTCGCGGCGCGGGCCACATTTGGAACCTTATACTCGCGTTCTGGGTCTGCTTACGGAAAGTCGGGCCGGTACTTACGTGGGGGCGGTGGAAACGCAAGAATATTTTCCGGACCTTGTATCTAATCAGCCAGCCTTGGGCCATGCTCGCAACATGTCACTGGTTATTACTAAGTTAATTGGGGAGGCGGATCCCCAGCCGTATATATATGATTATGTGTTGCGATCATGGCGTCAGTTACCGACAGCCGCTCCCGCTAAGCGCCGGCTGATGGAGGGTTCGGTGATTATGATGACTTTGCAGAGCGCTGGCTTAATGCCTAATTTGCGCTCTTGCCTGGTTTGCGGCGCGCAGAAGCCGTCGGAAGCGGTGGTGCTAAATTCCTATCAGGGCGGTTGGCGCTGCCTGCTATGTACAGAGAGTTTGGGCGATACCAAGTACTCTTTGTCACCGCGCTCCCTGCAAATTTTGCGCTTTATGGCTGTCTACCCGCAGCGGGCTGTCAAAGTGAATACCTCCGACGAAGAAAGCAGCCAGTTGCTGCAGAGTATCCGGCGCTGCGTGGCTGATCTGGTGGAGCGGCCGCTGTTAGCCACCTAAAATATGCGGGCGGCCAACGATAAGCCTGACCAAGCGGGGAGGCCTAAGGATCAGTCTGTACCGGAAGAGTCCTCGCAAATCAACATACTGAAAAAGCAGTTGTACGCGCGCGATGAGTCGAGTGAAATCAAGCAGAGAGTGTCTGCCTTGGGACAGCCGGCCAATGTGGCGCAGAAAAACCCAGCCAATTTGGTGAGGAAGCCGAACCTGTTTAATGTGATTAAAGAGCGCCGCGCCAGCCGTCGCAAGGCAATGTGGTGGGTAATAGCCGTTGTTTTAGTAATCGGAACGTTTGCCGCCGCCGCCGGCCTGACTGCCTGGTATCGCAGCACACAACAAGTAACCCAAGCACAACTGGGCTTATCGATCAATGCACCCGCCGAATTTACGGCTGGTGAAGAAATAACCTATACCATAAATTTTACCAATAACAGCCGCGTCGACTGGCAGAATGTCGAAGTATTGTTTGAACCGCCCGTCGGTTGGCGCTACCTTGCTAGTAATCCCACTAATCAACCCAGTGGCCAGCAGCATATTTTTTCGCTGGGGAATTTAGTGGCGGGCAAAAGCGGACAAGCAACTATTAGCGGGCAATTGCTGGGCGAGCAGCGTGATAGTGTGCTAGCGCGGGCGGAGTTGACGATTAGCCCCGCTAACTTTCCTAAGGCGAGGATTAGCCGCTCGGAAACCACGGCTACTACAATTGTGGCTGTCCCGCTTGATGTCTCTATAGAATCGTCCGATAATGCGGCCAGCGGAGAGCGTTTAGTGGCCACAATTGCCGTGCGCAATACGAGCAGCCAGGCTTTAGAGGGAGTTCTCCTGCGCCTGGCGCCGTCGCTGGGTCTACAATTGGCACCAGAGGACGAAGGATTTACGGCTGATTTTTCTGTGTTGGATTCCTGGTGGGCGCTGCCTGTCTTGCAGCCGTTGGAAGAAGCGAGCAGGACAGTAATATTATATGTAGACGGCCAGGCCGGGGAGCGGCGGACGCTGACGGCCGAGGGAATAGTCAGAAATGGCGACTATCTATTTGTGCAGCGGGAAGTTAATCACGTCTTAACTGTATCGGCCTCCGAACTATCAGTGAATCAGACTATTAATGATTCCGAGGAGCCCCAACCGATAGTGGCGGAGCAGAAGTTGACCGGAAAAATTCAGTACCAAAACGTCGGGACCACGGGACTTAAGAATGTTATCGTCACCGCCTTAATAGAAGGTGATGGCTTTGATGCCGCGACACTAAAATTAAAGGCGGGTGCGTATAATCCCACTACTAAAATCATTACTTGGACGGCGGCGTCGGTACCCGCATTAGCGTTGGTCCAGCCGCAACAAAAAGGCGTGTTGGAATATGAGTTTTCTATTCTACCCACTGACAAGTTTCCGGCTAATCCCGACGGACAAAACCAGTCCCTCATTATTACGGCGGTCGTTGATAGTCCGGACCTGCCCACGCCTACCGGGCAAGAGCGAAAAGTATCCTCTAACCGGCTAGTGTTGCCGATTGCCACCCAGCCTACTTTAGACATCTCGGCTTTCTATGACGATGGACGATTGGGACTGGTCAGCAGCGGACCATTACCGCCGGAGGTCAACAAAGAGACGACTTACACTATTCGCTTCCGCTTCGGTTCGACATTTAATGATCTGGGTGAAGCCAAAATGACCGCCGTACTGCCGGATGGAGTGAATTACCTGAATAAGACTTACATTACAAGCGGCCAGGTTGATTTTAATGAGCGCAATGGCGAGATAATCTGGACTATGCCTACCCTTGAAGGATTATCCGGTCGAGTGAAGCCGGCGCCAGAATTGCATGTGCAAGTCGGAATTACGCCTGGTGATAATTTACGCGGCAAGCAAATTTCTCTATTACAAAGCGCCGTGGCTGAAGGTACTGACATGTACGTTGATAAGTCAGTCAACACCAGTTTTGAGCCAAGCAAATTACCCACTACCGAAACTGCTGCACCTGGGCAAGGAACCGTAAAGTAATAAAAAAGCCCTCGACTTTGAAGCCGAAGGCAGGCTATTGCACACTTTCCCGCTAACGGGTGACTAGCGGGATGTAGTTCTCGTAGGAGCAAAGTACTGCTCGGCCGACACCCGCAAGAAATACAGTGTCGGTCCCACCAGACCGCCAACAATCATTCCAGCCACGACACAGACCGGTGCCGGAAGACTATAGATTTCGGAGTGGGTAAAGTACGTGAGCACTCCACCGGTCAGAGCCCCTATCATGGCGGCCATCCGTTCGTTGGTCGCCAGCGCCAGCGCTAGCGTGAGCAGGAAATCGACCATAAACAGCGTTATGAGCAGTAATAAGCCAATGACGGTGATCGGCCACAGCACGCTTACAAGGAGGATCAGGAGACCCAGACAGATTGCACCATCTAGTCTGACCAACGAACCGTCTTTGTGCCGCCAAGTAACATGCTCCAAGTCGTCTGATTCCAGGACCTTGTCCAGCTTGTCCGGCGTAGAGTCGATCCTGATTAGGATAAGGCCGACAATATGGCTGAGCACAAACGTCCACATCGGCCAGCGGCGGTCTTTTTTGGGGAGTGTAGAAAGCTCCATTACGCCAAACAACATACCACAGCAAAAAACTGCCGTGACGATGCCGGATACGCATCCTACGAAATATGTCCCTATCAAGTCTGTCATACCCTGCTTGACAGGCAACAGTAGGGAGGCGTAGAAACCGGCCGCCGCAATATACAGGGCAATGTACGCTATGACGGCAAATGTGCAGACTGTCTTACGAAAAGCTTCCGGAAGACGCCGCCGGAAGTTCGCCAGCCGGACCGCAATGTTGCTTTTGGCTGATTTCAGGCGAGAGAAGAGAAGAGATGCCAGTGCGGAACACATTTCCCTCACCTGCGGGGCTGTTGTCCGCACCCTCATTGCCGTGTACGCTTCGCGCGAAGCCAAGATGATCGCAACTCCCACTTCTTTTGGCTTGCAAGCGATTCCGGCCAGCAAGCTGCCAGCCAAGGCGCCTAAGAACCACCACTGGCTGAAGCTGATAGCCAGCACGCCCCCGATCCCGGCTCCTAGAGCCCCTGCCAGGCCAATTTCAACTAGCGTTTTTTTGTCTTCGCGGGTCATCGTAACGCTCCTTTTTGGTACTGTACTATTGATTTGTGACAGAACAGTCGAAACCTGATGGGCTATACAATACACTTTTCATTACCCCTGTCAAGCCACTAGTTGCGACCTTGACAGCAAATACGTTATCACGGATTAATAAGACGTGTTTAAGTTTCAAGTTAAGAAAACTTTAGGGGCAGCTCGGTTGAGTGAACTGGAGACCGGGCATGGAAAAATACAGGGGCCGTTTTTTCAATTTGTAGCCACCCAAGCCGCCATCAGAGGAATGGTGCTGGCAGAAGACTTGGAAAGAATGGACGTGCAAATTGTTTTAGCTAACACTTATCATTTGCATTTACGTCCAGGAGAAGAAGTAATTAAAAAAAGTAGCGGACTGCATGGCTTTATGCAGTGGGATGGGCCGATTACAACTGATTCCGGCGGCTATCAGGTGTTTAGTTTAGGCAACAACGTGAAGATTGATCAGGACGGCGTCAGTTTCCGGGCGCCGCTGGATGGATCGCTGCAGCGTTTCACTCCCGAGACAACTATTCAAATACAGCAAGCGCTAGGAGCTGACATTATTATGCCGTTAGATGTTTGCACGGCTTTTAAGGCAAGTTATGAAGCAGTCGAGCAGGCGGTAGCCCAAACTACTTTATGGGCAAAAAGATGTTATGGGCAGTGGCAGAGAGAAGCGGAGCCAGCGCAAGCGTTATACGGCATTGTGCAAGGCGGCGTATATCCGGATTTACGCGAACGGTCAGCAGCTGCTCTTACGGAACTAGATTTTAGCGGGTTCTGTATTGGCGGTGAGCTGCGGGAAGGCGGCGAGAAAAAATTAGCGGCAGTTGTGTCGGCGACGACTCAACTTCTTCCCGCTGACAAGCCGCGTTACTTAATGGGATATGGTTTTCCCGAGGACATCCTGGAGGCGGTGCGAAGCGGTGTTGACCAGTTTGATTGCGTGTTGCCTATCCGCAACGCCCGACACGGCCAGATTTTTTATGATCTTAATGTCAGCGAACTTACCAAATGCCTGGTTGATCCCGAGCGGCCAATTCAACCGCTAGACCTATACAAGGTTGTTGATATTACCAAGTCGGCGTTTGCCAACGATCTTAGTTTATTTAGTGCCAGTCACCCGGTAATCACAAAACCCTATACCAAAGCGTATGTACACCATTTAATGCGGGCGGAGACACCCTCCGGCCTGCGGCTTACTGTATTGCACAATATTTATTTTTATGAGCAGATGATGAAAGCCATTCGGGAGATAATCACCGAAAAGGGCCGCTAAAATTCACCGAGATTGAGGCTCGAGAACATTTGTGCTTCAGCTATTATGGCCCAGGCCTGTGTTATACTACCTACATGAGTCCGCTAGAAATTTTTTCGCGCCGGGAGGAAGAAGAAAAAAGGCAAGAACGAATCGTTGCTGGTGCCCAGGATAAAAGTTCGTGGCGGGGGATTTTTGGTTTTGGCAATGCTCACATGGACAACTGGCGCAAGGAGCGAGGCCAGGTTGTCAAGCAATTCAGGAAAGACAAGTCGCAGTGGCGTGAGGACTGGCGAAGACAAGAAAAAGAGCACAATAAAGATTTACTGAAGCGCAAGGAGGAAATTATGTGGCAAGAAAGAGTAACGGAGTTCGAACGAAAAAAAGATTCGCGCTTGGAAAGGACCAGAAAGAATGCTTTGAAAAAGTATGAGCTGTTGGAGAAAAAGGCCAATCGTAGTTTTAGAGATTCGCGTCGCGTCGCACTAAACGCTCTGCGGCGCAACCGCCAAAAGCAGGTCCGACAAATTTCTGAGAATCTGCGTCAACAATACAAGCAGGTTGATAATAATAGTGTCTAGAATTGCCCTCCGTACAAAATCTGCTATAGTGGATCGCTTATGCCCAGTAACACCAACCAATACACTCTCTGCCAATCCTTATCTAGCTCGTTTCTCGCCGGTCGCTACTCTCCATTATAACTTGCAACTTATGATCCAATTCAAAAATCAAAAGTCAAAACTGAAACTAAAAATTCAAAACTGTTTGTCTCGCCGAGCTGGGACCCCAACTTTTTGCCTTTTGCCTTTTAAGTTTTATATTCTATGCCCAAAGTATCAATGGAAACAATCGTTAGTTTAGCCAAGCGCCGGGGGTTTATTTTCCCCGGCTCGGAGATTTATGGCGGGCTGGCTAACAGTTGGGATTATGGCCCCTTGGGGGTACTGCTGAAGAACCATTTGCGGGACGCCTGGTGGAAATTTTTTGTGGAGAGCCGGCATGACATGGTGGGGCTGGACTCGGCTATCTTGATGAACCCTAAAGTGTGGGAAGCGTCGGGGCATG
>CAZUSC010000048.1:0-11129 GCA_964622915.1 uncultured Candidatus Saccharibacteria bacterium
GTTTACCTTTTAAGTTTTGAGTTTTAGTTAGATGCTGCACTATTTTGTCGGGGAAGATGTTTTTGGTGCCCGTCAGGCTATTGGCCGCCTAGCCCAGGAAAAAAAATCATTGGTGCGCTGGCTAGACCGCCCAGAGCTGACGGAAAAACCGCTCGGCGAGTGGGTTGATCAAGCGGCCGGCGGCTTGTTTGCCACCGAGGTGCTTGTGGTGCGGGATCCATCAGCACTACCCAAACATCTCCAGGAAGATGTTATTAAACTAACCAGCCGCCAGGTTCCGGCTGTCTGTGTTGCTTGGGATCGAATAGCGCCGGACAGAAGATCAACTTTATACCGATCTTTAAAACCTTACCTTAAGGAGTTTGCGCCGCTGACGCCGCGCGATCTTATCAATTGGCTGGTGGAAGAAGCCCAGCGAAGACTAACCAACTTAGCGCCGCCGGCGGCTGGCGAGTTAGTTAATCGGGTGGGTCCCAATCGTTGGCAGTTGCTAAACGAGCTAGAGAAATTGTCACTAACCAATAAGAAAAAAGAAATTGGTGTAGCGGCGGTGGTGGCGGGAGTACCGCCGGCCCAAACAGAACCGGAGATTTTTGTGCTGCTTGATGCCATTGCGGCCGGTAAAATCCAACCAGCGCTGCTAGCTATGGAAGTAATTTTGCAATCGGGCGCCAGCGAGCTATATATCCTAAGCATGCTGGCTTACCAATTTAGAACCCTGCTCAATATCAAAAATGGCTTGCGTCGCGGTCTAGCCGGCGACCAGATTGCTCAAGAGGCTAAGCTGCATCCCTATGTTGTGAAAAAAAATTCACCGGCGGCGGGTAAATATAGTGCCGCGACTTTATTAAGTTATTTAACGCGGATAATGGCCACTGATTTTGCCATCAAGCAGGGGAAAGTAGATCCTCGTACGGGACTGGTAATGACTGTCGTCGGTTTGGCGCGCCAATAAAAACCCCAGCCGGGGGTTAAGTTATTTAGCTATGTTGGCGATAGCTTTACGTAAACGGGATTTCTTGCGGGCAGCTTTATTGGGATGAATGATGTTGCGGCGAGCGGCCCGGTCCAAAACGCTCTCGGCGGTAGTGACCGCCTGGGCAGCGGCCGCAAGGTCATTATTAGTCAGAGCCTCTCGTACGGCATAAAGACTGCGACGCAGTCGCGCGCGCCAACGGTCGTTCACTAAGCGGCGGCGTTTATCTACGCGCAGTGCTTTTTTAGCGGCTTTAAGTTGCGGCATATTTGTTAGTAACGAGTAATCAGTAACTAGTAATTAGGTTGTCCGCCTTCGCCTAAAGCTTCCACCTTCGCTAGGGCTTCGGCGGACGCAGTAGGGAGTAGTGTGTAGTAAAAGCGAGAAAAAAGCAAGCCCCGTAGTGTTCTGCAGCATAGCGGAACTACTTCGGGGTCAATCTACGAAAGGCGCTAGGATCTGAATAGGGCGCAGGCGCTGTGTATTAAAGTCATACTGGCCCGTGCCGATTAGGCGCTCATTTGTCTGGCTAAATAAAGCAACCGGCTGTCCGGCGGGTAGCTGATTCGGCCAAAGTACTTCTCTCCCCTGTTGTAATTTTGCGACATTACTCTCGTCGAGCTGCGCCGCCGGCAAGTGGTCAACTAGCAGTCTGGCTGGCTTTATTAGACTAGGCAGAGTTTCTGCCGTCACTTCGGACAACTTAGTTGCGTTATTTATGCTAAATTTGCCAATGGCCAGGCGCCGAAGCTCACTAACATATCCGCCAGTACCTAGGACTTGTCCTAAATCGCGAGCGAGCGAGCGAATGTATGTCCCGCTGCTGCAGCTGATAGTGAGGTTGACTTGCGGGTATTGAAAGTCGTTTAGAATAATATTGTGAATTGTGATGGCGCGCGCTGGCGCGTGGATACTTTCCCCTGCCCGGGCATACTGATACATTTTGCGTCCCTTAATTTTTACGGCGGCATAGGCCGGCGGGATCTGTTGAAGAGGCCCGGTAAATCCTCGGATAGTGCGTTGCAGAATTTTTAAACTGGGCGGCTTGGAAACGACCTGGGTTAGTATCTTGCCAGTGGAATCGTCAGTGTCGCTGCTAGCGCCAAGAATAAGTGTCGCTTGATATTCCTTGGGTAGCGTCAGGGTGTATTGGCTCAAACGAGTGGCGGAGCCAATTACAATAACGAGCAGGCCAGTGGCAAAAGGATCAAGGGTACCGGTGTGGCCTACTTTTATCTTCTGTTGTGACATCTTATTAACAACCTCTCTAATGTGGCGGACCACATCATGGGAGGTAAGGCCGACTGGTTTGTCGACCAAAATTAGTCCGGCGGTGGCAGTTGTATTATCATCCATGTTCGATACCATACAATCATTACACTTTATTATTCAATTAGGTATGTCTAAGTCTGTTCTTATCACCGGCATTACTGGCCAAGACGGGTCATATTTGGCGGAGTTGTTGTTAAAAAAAGGATATAAAGTTTACGGTTTGGTACAGCGCAGTGCCACAGACCAATACGAAAATATTCGCCACCTTTTGGATGACGTGGTGGTAATCACTGGTGATATGGCTGATTCCTCTTCGCTAATGAGGGCGGTCCAGCAATCACAACCGGCGGAAGTATATAATTTGGCGGCGCAGTCCTTCGTCCACTCCAGTTGGGAAATTCCAGAGTTAACCGGCGATATTACCGGCGTGGGCGTCACCCGTATATTAGAAGCTGTGCGCATGATCCAGCCCGAGGCGCGTTTTTATCAAGCTAGCAGCAGCGAAATGTTTGGTAAGGTCGTCGAAACTCCGCAAAAGGAAACGACCCCTTTTTATCCACGCAGTCCTTATGGTGTCGCTAAAATTTATGGCCATTGGTCCACCATTAATTACCGTGAGAGCCATAACCTTTTTGCTTGTTCGGGAATTCTCTTTAATCACGAGTGTGTTACTGCTGAGACGCCAGTCATCATTAAGAAAGATGGCTTGGTTGATTGTGCTCCTATTTCAGAATTCATTCCTGACCCAGTCCATGTGCGACAGCGCGAGTTGGATTTTGAGGTGTGGGATAAGGATAGATGGACAAAAGCGAAACTTGGAACAGTGACGTGGAATGAAGGAGGCAGAAAAGGTGACAAGCGGGTACACCGTACCCTCGCTCGCTGTGGTGAAGTTCGTACGACAGCGGACCACCTTCTAATTCGCGATGGTGGAGAGAGTGTGCGTGCTGAAGATGTTGCTGATGGAGAAATGTTGCAAACAACTAATCTGCCGAGCCCACCCGGTATTACTGTTGTGACCAAAGAACTGGCCAGATTGCTTGGGCTTATGGCTGCAGATGGGTATGTTGGATACAAGGAAGGGAAGTTTGCAGCGAGTTTTCGCAACAACGACGCTAAGGTTCTGCAAGAAGTGGCAGCGCTCTGGCAAAAAACGTTTGGGGGTCTGGTGGTAAAAAATCCTGGGCGAAGTGGGTTTACAGGGCTGCCGACCGATGGTATTCGTCTGTATGGATCTAAAGGCGCCTTGCATTTTCTTTATGATGCTCTCTATACGAAAAAAGGCGACAAGAGAATTCCTCAAATCATATTAAATGCTGATCAGGATGCCTGGCGTGCTTTCCTCGAAGGGTATAATAGGGGGGATGGGTTAAAAAAGGGATATGGAGCGCGCGAGTTCAAAAACTTTAAAACTTCTTCTCCTGTACTAGCTGCTGGTTTATGGTGGCTTGCCAGCCAGGTGGTTGACCAAAAACTTACACTTAATGTTGATATGGTAGAGCGCAGGGGTGTTCTGTATCATTATTACAGTATCAATCTAGGAGTGGATGGTGGCTCAATTAAGGGTCGGCATCTTTTGAAGCCCAACAACGAGGTAAAAATGGTTCGACAGGAAGATTATACTGGCTGGTTATATGACATTGAAACAGCCAGCGGAACATTCCATGCCGGAGTAGGCAATATTGTTATTCATAACAGTCCCCGGCGTGGTCGCGAGTTCGTTACGCGCAAAATTGCGACTGGAGCGGCCCGCATTAAATTAGGCTTGGCGAAAGACTTACATTTAGGGAATTTGAATGCCAAGCGGGATTGGGGCTTCGCCGGTGATTACGTACAGGCCATGTGGCTAATGTTGCAGCAAGACGAACCGCGTGATTATGTAGTGGGAACCGGGGAGACTCATTCTGTGCAGGAATTTGTGGAAGCGGCTTTTCAACACGTTGATCTCAACTGGAAAGATTACGTAGTCCAGGATAAGCAATTTATGCGCCCGGCTGAAGTTGATTGCCTGCAGTCGGATCCTTCCTTGGCGGAATCAGAACTAGGTTGGAAGCGTCGAGTAAAATTTACTGACCTAGTAAGCATGATGGTGGATGCGGAATTGAAATTACAGCGGGATAACAAGTAAAGAACAATGGCCCAGACAGTAGTGATCACCGGCGGCGGCGGTTTCGTCGGCCGCTATTTAATGGCAGAATTGCGCCAGCACTGGGCTGATGCCGACATTATTAGCTGGGATAAATCGTCCTTCACTGCCCCGCCAGGTGTCAAAAGGCAGCAGATTGATATTAGGCAGCCGGCTAGTTACAGCCAGGCGCTGGCAGACTTGAAGCCCGACTGGGTTGTTCACTTAGCGGCCGTAAGTGCGATTGCGGTTGGACTGGCGCAGCCTAGATTGGTGCACGAAGTAAATGTGACAGCTACCATTAATCTTCTGCAGGCTTTAGCTGAAATTACTTCGTCTACTAAAATTCTGGCTGTCAGCAGCGCCGATATCTATGGACAGCAGGACCAGTCCGCCTATCCCTTAGAAGAATTACCACTAGAACAGTGTCGTCCAAACAATCCATACGCCCAAAGCAAATGGGACATGGAAAAGGCCATTGAACAGAATTTTCTGGAGAGCTGCATTAGGGTTCGTCCCTTTCCCCATATTGGACCGGGGCAAGCTCGCGGGTTTGTGACGGCCGACTTTGCCAGTCAAATTGCCGCCATCGAGGCAGGGCAGCAGCCGAACAGGATTGAGGTGGGCAACCTCGAGGCGAAGCGCGACTTTACCGATGTACGCGATGTCGTACGAGCTTACCGGCTTTTATTAGAAAAGGGTGAATTAGGCCAAGTATATAACATTGCTTCTGGGCGGGCAGTTAGTATCAAGTCTGTTTTAGGAGACTTACTTGCGCTTAGCACGCAGGCGATAAAAGTTCACACTGATCCCGAGCGTCTACGTCCTTCGGACACGCCCTTGGTGATAGGGAGTGCGGCGAAGTTGCAGGCCGCAACCAATTGGCAGCCCAGCATACCTCTTAAGGAAACATTGCAGGATATTTTGGCTGACTGGCGAGAGCGAGTGAAGAGTAGAAATTAGTAACTAGTATTTAGGTTGTAGGTGGTAGGTTATAGGGCGTAGCTTCGCAAACGTAATTGATCGTCTACGACCTACTCCCTACAACCTATAACCTTATTCCTTATTCGCTTTCACCGAAAGCTTTAACCGGAATCTTAAATAATTGGTAATTGGCTGTGGAGGCGACTAACTGCCAGGCTGGTCGAATGAGAATAGGTCCAAATTGGGCGCGTTCAGCTGGGCCTACTAAAACATAGCCGGGAGTAAAATCAGGCAAACTATTAATCTCTCCCTGGTAGAATCGTCCCAAGGCTTCTTCGCGGTCCCAGGGCAATCCTCCGTGGCTCCAGACATGCGCGGCGTAGCCCAAATAACGAGGGCGACCGGCTAATACAACGGGCGAGTTATGAATTGGCGCCGTTATAATACTGGCTCCCCTTTTGGTGGCGCCCTTAATTTCCTCGGCCATGGCAATGCCTTCTTTGTCCCATTCACCCCAGACGGTAGCAGTAGGCAACAACAATTTCCAAATATCTAGGCTCCCCGACAAAGTGTGCAGGACAATTAATAGCACCACCGCTCCTCGCCAGTGAATCGGCTGTGAGCGCTTAAGTATCTGGGCAGCCATCCAACTAATCAAAGGCAAGGAAAAAATTAACCAAAAAACTAATATTTTAAAATTATCCCAAGCCCAAGGCGCAAAAAGGAAAGTATTGCCGGCTATTAGTAACAACAGTCCGGATATCGCCAGGGCTTTGAGCGTCCGGGGTGCGCTAGTAAAGAGACCAGCTACACCCAGCGGAATTAGCAGGCCAGTATTTTTCAGCCAGTACCACAGCCAGTTGTCGGTGCCGGCCATCCAGCCGGGACCCCAGCGGATAAAAGAACCGCCGGCTTGCTGTCCGCCGGCGTAATAGAGCACTTCCGGAATGCCAATGATGCCGGCCGTTAGGAAGAATAACAGCCAGTGCAAGCCGGGACTTAGTAAAAACAAACCAATGATAACGGGAATCATTACCAAGACGGTGTGAGCATGGAATAGAGGCAGCAGACCGGCTAAAACTCCGGCCAGCAAGAAGTGTTTATCAGAGCGGCGGCCGGACGGCTGCAACAATAAGACAATAGCCAAGGCCAAGGGCAGACCAAACAAGAACGATCGTTGGGGTAAGAGCAAGCTGGTAATGGGATTTAAAAAATGAAATCCATTGGCATCTGTGCCGACCCCCGAGTAATCTCTCATTGGTAAGTGGGTCACGAATTGCGCCAAAGAAAGATTACTGGCTGTGAAGTCGGATCCAAAACGGATCCAGCCAAAAGTAGCGCCGCCAAATAACAACAGTAAAACCGCGATAATGCCGGCGGTTTTGTTACCGACGGAATAATTGCGCACCAGACAATAAAAAAGTGTCAGGATGAGTGGGATTAAAATAATAGCAGGATAGACAACGCTGCCAGCCAGCGAACTGCCGCCCGACAGCAGCATGCCGCTGAAAAAATTGGATAAGAAAGGGTAAGTCAGGCGGGTGCCAGCGAAGATAGGGTTTTCAGGCGGCACGGATTGGCCGGCGCTAAACATGGTGATATTAGCCGTATGCCAGGCAATATCGCCAT
Organism: uncultured Candidatus Saccharibacteria bacterium; assembly: GCA_964622915.1. Lineage (GTDB taxonomy): Bacteria > Patescibacteriota > Andersenbacteria > UBA10190 > UBA10190 > CAZUSC01. The sequence goes on from CAZUSC010000048.1 coordinate 6,927, forward strand.
AAGCGTTAACAATGCCGGTATAAAGACCGTCGTCCTTGGCTATTAATAGTTTGGGCACAATCAGCAGGCAGAGGGCGAGCGAACCAAGCAAAACTCCCAGAGCTACTTTATCCAGCGGCAAACTGCGCCAGTAATTCCAAGCACCCCGATATAGAAAAAACAGGGTAGCAACAAGCAGTAAAATTACTTCAATGACCAAAAGGGTTGAGGTGAGGGGTCGGCCGAGACTTACGACATATGTTAAGGTCGTGCTCACGGCCAAGCCGCCGATTGTACCCACTAGCAGCAAGGAGATTTTTTCCGCCATTATTTTTGCCCAAGCTAAAACGCTGACGCCAAACAGCGGAGGAATGATTAGTAGAGACAAGACAAGTAACATAAGCTTTTGGTACAAGTAGAATTGTCTGATGTCAATTAAAAAATAGTAATTAGTAATTAGAAATCAGAAAATAGAAATTAGAAATTCGTCGTGCCTTACTTCTCATTCCTTATTCGCTTTCTTAAGAAAACTATAACAGTTTTTTGCTTTTTGCCTTTTGGTTTTTAAGTTTAGTATTACTACATGGCCACAGTAACTTTTTATGGTGCAGCGGGCAGTGTGACCGGCAGCAAGCATTTAGTAGAGGCTAACGACAAGCGTATTCTATTAGACTGTGGATTGTTTCAGGGATTACCCGATGTACACGAACGCAACCGCAGCTTCTCCTTCCCACCAGAATCAATTGATTACGTGATAGTGTCCCATGCCCACCTTGACCACATTGGTATGTTGCCGTTGTTGGTCAAAAGAGGTTTTAAGGGAAGCATCTTTGCTACTCCCGCCACGCGGGATGTTGCCCAATATATGTTGGCCGACATGGCTGGCATTGAAGAGCAGGATGCCGCCTACCGGCTCCGCCACCACGTCGGCGCCCCAGATGAAAGAGAGCCCCTGATTACTTCTGATGATGTTGCTCCCGCCATGCGCCAGTTTGTCGAGATCCCTTATGCCCGCGCACACGAGGGTTGGCAAGAAATAACGGACGGCCTCAAGCTTAAATTCTATGACGCTGGGCACATTTTAGGATCCGCCGTCAGTGTGCTCGCCTTTGCTACTAGCAAGGGCGATCAGCGCTTAGTTTATAGCGGAGACTTGGGTCCGCCGGGCCTGCCTCTGCTGCGTGATCCGGAAGTGGTGGCGGAGGAGGCCAGTACCCTGATTTTAGAAAGTACGTATGGCAGCCGCAGTCATGAGCCTTATGCAAAAGCCTTAGACCGCTTTGCGTCGACTATTAATACGATCTGTGAGCAGCGCGGCAAAATTATCGTGCCAGCTTTTTCTTTAGGCCGCACGCAGCACTTGGTATATGTCATTCATAAGTTAGTTGATCAAGGAAAAATTCCCCGCTTCCCTATCTATGTTGACTCACCTCTTGGCTCCAATATTACCGACATCTATCATCGACACGCCGAGGATTATGATGTGGACACTCAACGCGATTTTGCCGGTCAAGCGCATGGGCCGCTCGCTTTTCGAAATTTAACTTATACGCACACCGTGGAAGAATCCAAAGAGCTTAACAATATATCTGGTCCACTGATGATTATTGCTTCTTCCGGAATGATGACGGCCGGACGCGTCATTCATCACTTGCGACATAATTTGGGGGATGCCAACACGGCGATTCTTATCACGGGTTACCAAGCAGCCGGGACCCTCGGCCGCCGTCTGCTAGAGGGCGCCGAGCGAGTAGAGCTACATGGTGAGTGGTTTAATGTCCGCGCCTCTATCCATCTCTTTAACGAATTTTCGGCGCACGCTGATCGCGACCAGTTGCAAGCTTATGCTGAAACAATCAAAGGATTAAGACAGGTGGTATTGGTTCATGGTGAACCCCACCAGGCGAATGACTTGCAAAAGCAACTAGCTTTAGCCCACCCCACCTGGGAAGTAATCAGGCCCGCGGAAGGCGACACGGTTGAATTTTAGGTTATAGGTAGTAGTGAGTAGGTGGTAGAAAAACGACGATATTTCAATCACCTTACTAAAACCTATAACCTACAACCTACTCCCTAATTTATTTCTGCCAGCGGGGATCGTCAGGGCGCCATTGGCGGTTATGCTCGGCCGCTTGCTCAATAGCGTCTTGATGCTTGTCCATGCGCCGTGGATTACGGCGGCCATGCACCCTGTTGGCCAACAGCATGCCAATCACAAAGCCCGGCCCAAAGCCGATTAAGACATACAAAACAACAAAGGCCAAGGCCTGAAGCAAGCGCGCGATTATGGCTAAGCTCTCTGGAGACATACGATAATTAGTAGCGCAGCTTGCGCCCCGCCTGCATTACTAAAGAAGCGAGAATAAACCCTAAGGTTATTCCGGTCAGAAAAAACACCCCCCACAAAAAAAGATGGTCGCCGATCGTTAACATATGATCTTAAGAGTATGGTTAATGACGCCAAGTGCCAAATCGAGCTAAAATGAACGTTGATGATTATTGATATTACGCGGGCTATCCACGAGAGCATGGCTATTTATCCGGGCAATCCTGTTGTCGTGGTGCAGCCGGTGCAGGCCGCCGGGCCCGCCACAAGTGCTTTGACTCGTTTGATACTTGGCACGCATACTGGCACGCACCTCGACGCCCCCGCCCATATTGATGCGCGTGGCGCCGGCACCGCCACATATTCTCTTAGCCAATTGAATGGTCCCGCCACCGTGCTGGATTTAACGGCTGTTTCGGCGGTAGTGAGTCGCCGAGACTTGCCGGCCAAGCTGCCCGCGCGTGTCTTACTCAAGACTAAAAACTCCGCCGGTGACCCCGATCATTTTGACCCCGATTTTGTCGCTTTGGACGAATCAGCCGCTGAATATTTGGTGCAGCAACGGGTAAGGCTTGTTGGTATTGATGGGCCCTCCATTAAAAAACGGGGGAGCCAAGACAGCGTGCATCGCCAGCTCTTGGCGGCCGGCATCGCCATTGTCGAAGGGTTATGGCTAGGTGAGGTGAAGCAGGGCGACTATGAGTTAATCTGTTTGCCGCTGTCGATTGATAGTGACGGCGCACCGGTGCGCGCTGTTTTGCGCAGCTAAATCAAGCTTCGACTCTGTTCGGCTTAATCCGGAGTGTTTTATCGAAGCGCAGTGGACAAATTGGCGGTAATGTAATAAGCATACGATTATGTCAATACAAGCTATTGCTGTCGGTCAGCGCTTGCTCGGGCCTAACCATCCGACTTTTGTGATTGCGGAAGCGGGCATTAATCACAATGGCAGCTTACGGAGAGCACGTCAGCTCATTGACGCCGCCGTTGCTGCTGGCGCTGATGCTGTTAAGTTTCAAAAACGCAATTTAGCGGCCGTCTACCAGCAAAAAATTCTGGATAACCCTAATGCGGCCGAACAAAAATATCAGTATCTCATCCCGCTCTTAAAAGAATTTGAGTTGCCCGATACTGCCTTTGTCGAATTGGAGCGCTATGCCCAGCAGCGCGGCATCATGTTTTTAGTAAATCCGTGGGATAAGCAAAGTTGTGACGACATCGAAGAATTATTACATATTCCGCTTTACAAAATCGGCTCACCCGATATGACTAACCAGGAACTATTGGAATACGTTGCTCGCCTAAAAAAACCGATGATTATTTCTACGGGTATGTCGATGGAGGAGGAAATAAAAAAGATGGTGGAATTTATGCGGGGCACACGGGTGCCTTTCGCGCTGCTACATTGCAACAGCACCTACCCTGCCCCCTTTGATGAAATTAATCTCAAATACATGACTAAGTTGGCTGAATATGGAGTGCCAGTTGGATATTCTGGACATGAACGGGGCATGGCGGTGTCGATTGCCGCTGTGGCTATAGGGGCCTGCATTATTGAACGTCACATAACAGTTAATAAATCATTAGAGGGGCCCGACCATAAAGCTAGCCTGCTGCCGGAGGAGTTCGTCGTCATGGTACGCGGGATTCGGGAAGTAGAAAAAGCTTTAGGCGAGCCGGTTAAGAAGTTGTCCAGAGGCGAAATAATGAATCGTGAAATACTGGGTAAAAGTATTGTGGCCGCCACTTATATAACGGATGGCACCATAATTAGCCGCGCCATGTTAACAACCAAAAGTCCGGCCAAGGGTCTATCGCCCCAGCGCATGGCGGCGGTCGTTGGTCTTAAAGCCCCGCGTGATATTCCGGCGGGCGAAGCTTTAACGGCCGATGATTTA
>CAZUSC010000049.1:0-7326 GCA_964622915.1 uncultured Candidatus Saccharibacteria bacterium
TAAAGGAGCACCATGTTTATATTTCCGCATCGTTAAACGAACCGGCCGGCATGCACTACGTTGAGGCCTTACAATGCGGCTTACCTATTTTGTACCGTAACAGCGGCTCCTTGCCCGAATACTGTCACGATTATGGTGTTAAGTTTGAGGGTCCGCCAGATATTCTAAGTACTATTAATAGTATTTTACGCAACTGTGTAGCCATGGTATCTAATTTGCCTACGACTTCTTATACCGCAGACAACATGTGTGCGGCCTACGAACGCTTAATGCAAACGACACTTGCCAAAGCGGATCACCCCAAACACCACACCAGTCTCCTCGAACTTCGCCTGCGCCAAACTTTCTTATTGCTACACAACTACCTGCTGTGAACATCAAAATACTATTCCAGTACCACAATAATATGTACGACACGGTGAAAGCTCTGGAAAGTATTCACCGCGTGACATTTCTTTCCTATCGGGTTAGCAAGTTGACAGCGGGTATTACCAATATTCAACCGCGTACTTTAGGCACGCGTTGGCGCATTTATCATCCTGGCCACTTATGGCGTCTACTAGCAAACGACACTGATTTATTAATATTAAAGCACATCAATGACCCGATTAACTTGATTCCTTATCTGCTGTGTTGGCTCAAAGGCATACAGTGCCTGGTGGTCGTCCAGCGGGTATCTCATCCCCGTTTTTTAGGTTACAAGTTTATGTATACGGTGCTATTGGTTTTATTGCGCAGCCTGGGCGTAAAAGTAATGTGCGTTACCGAGGCCAGCTATGCCGAAGTAAACCGCGACTTGCCCCACAGCTCTTATATTCCCGCCTGTATTAACCCCCTTCGTTTTTCCAGTCGGCCCGCCACAAACGCCAGCACTAATGAACTGCGTCTGCTAACTATTGCGAAATATCAGCCGCGAAAAAACATTCCTTTACTGGTAGAGTCACTGGCCATCCTTGTTCGGAAGTATTCAGCAATAAAGTTTCATCTAACCGTAATTGGAGCACTCGGGTCCAACGCGCAGCGCCTCAAAGAATACCAGCGAATCTGCGATCTAATTAAGCATCAGCGGTTAACAGCGGCGGTTAGTCTGCTGAAAGATTTGCCTTACGAGGTCATCGCTCATCATTATCAGGCCAGCGACCTGTTCGTTTTGCCGGCAGTCAGTGAACCATTAGGATACGCGGTGCTGGAGGCGATGGCTGCTGGTTTGCCCATCCTCTGTAGCGCAGATGTGGGAGCGGCTTCTTATATTGAGCCCGGAAAAAATGGCTATATTTTTTCCACTCAATCTACATCTAGCATTGTAACAGCCGTTGAAGAGTTCACTAGCAGGCACGTGGTCAATCAAGGCAAAATCAGCACCTATGGGCAACATAGCAAGCGGCTCGTACAGCAAGAGCATGCGCCGGAGGTTTTTTTAAACCGATTTCAGGCCTTGCTTGGCTGGCCATCGTAGCTGATAAGGCAGCGCAGCCACCAGCATCAGTACGAGCAACATTGTGCCAGCCTTGGCTAATTGCTGCAGCGGTGCCTGTCTAAATTGGTCTAGCCGCTGGGCCAGTCGTGTTTGCCGTCCGACAAGCGTTAATGCGACGTCGCCCTTTTTGGCATTATCGGCAATGCGATAACTGCCTTCGGGATAGGCAGCATCCGCTGATTCAATAAATAGCCGCGGCGCCCAATCCTTGTCTTCGCTTCTTATATCGCGGCCGTCGAATTCAATCATTACCTCTCCGTCGATTAATTGGGGGGGATCGATTACAAACTGCGCCTCCACCAATCCACTTAACTCACCAGGCAGTCGCCATTCGCCTACCGGTTTATTATGGCGCATCATCCGTATTTTCAGGGGCGCGCCGGCTCGCGGGACATAGAAGGGAACGACCAGACGGCTAATACTGGCGATCTCTTTTAAATAAAGTGACTGGCTGACTGTAAATTGGGCGAAAACGGGTAGTCCTTGCCGGATCTCGCGGGATGCCAAAATAGTCACTACCGTATTTTCTTCCTGACCAGCCAGCCAGAGCGTCTGTGCCACTATCAGAAGAACGACGAGCACAATTGATATGTAAGAGGGTCTTATCGACATAGGAAATCTTATGCTATGGTAGGTTTGGTATTAATATCATACACCGCATGATTGACTTACGGCGCTTCCGCTGGCAACCATCCTGGTCTTCTTTTGTAAAAAGGCAGGCGCCAGTTGGTTTACTTTTGGGGGCCTGGCTGGTGTTCTTTTCCCGCGTTATTTGGGGCGGACAAGTCTACTTCCTTGATGATTTAAAAATTATTTACTACCCGCTGGAGTATGCTTATGCCCAATTCCAAGCTGGCTGGCAGTTGCCGCTCTGGAGTAATGATTTTGGTTTTGGCCAGCCTCTGCTCGCTTGGGGCCAGCTCGGTTTCTTTACGCCGCTGCATGTTTTATTGCGCCTACTCACCCTTCATCCATTGAATTTGCTGCAGGTATCTATCCTGGGCTATTGGCTAGTGGGTGGGCTTGGCATGTTTGCTTGGCTAAGGGCCCGCAAGTATTCAGCGCTAGCCGCCGCCCTTGGTGGCGGCATCTTCATATTCAACGGCTTTGCCATTGGTCATCTCAACCACGTCAATTTTTATACAGCCACTATGCTGCTACCCTGGCTGTTGCTAGCCATCCACTATTTATTGCTTCGTCCGACCGCTCGACGCGCGGCCCTGCTGTCGCTGACCGCCGCCGCCATAACCTTAAGCGGCCAGCCGCAAATTGTGTTATTCACGTTCCTTATTGCCGCCATCTTGGGTCTCGGCATGTTCACTGCTTCGCTGGCGCGCCAATACGCTGGCGGCACGATTGATCGAAAGTGGTTAATCAAAGTAACCGCACTAACAACACTGGCAGCACTATTATCGGCCGGCGTAGCGTCGTTTGCTTTAGCGCCATTGTATGAGTTTCTGCCGCTCACCGACCGGGCGGCCGGACTTCCGACTGCCGAACTTTATGAATTTAGCTACCCCCCCTGGCATGCCATTACGCTCATTTTACCCACTTTTTTTGGCGATCACACTTATTACTGGGGTGCCAAGGGCTTTCAGGAGCTGGCGGCCTTTGTCGGACTAATACCGCTTTTTTTAGCCGGCCTGGCCCTCAGTTACTGGCCGAACCGCCGCTCCAAACGACTGGCAGCGGTTGTACTTCTCTTGATGGGTGGCGTTTTTATGCTGGGTCGCTATTCTTTCCTGTATCGTGCCCTGGTCGAGAACCGTTGGCTATCCTCACTGGCGACTCCTGGACGATTCGTTTTGTTTTTTGATGTGGCCATCGCCATACTGGCGGCCAGTGGCCTCGACGACCTCCTAGCTATCAGCCGGCGCCCAGCGACGCGCTCAAGGTTGGCAGTACTTATAGCGCCACTATTATGGGTAGCGGTTTTGCTGCTGCCGTTCTTTTGGTATGTGGGCAGCGACGTACGCGCTACGGCGCGGTTAGTGAGCCTCACGCAAGAATGGTCGTGGGAATTTAGCGTTATGGTCGCTGGTTTGCTTTTTATACCCCTGACTGGTGCTGCGCTGCGCTGGCCAAAACATATGGCTGCCGTCAGAATAGTTTTAGTTATGCTCGGTTTAGGCACGTTAATTGTTTACGGCTGGAATTATAATCCGCTGACTTCCCGTGCTGATGCTTTGACACCATCGCCGCTAATGGCCGCGCTACAAGATTATAATAAGTCCCATCTCGTTCCCGCGCGTCTTTATTCCCGACCCGACTTACTGCAACAAAGTCCATTGGAGCGGCACCGAACTGACAATGTTTCCCCTGTATTTACAATTTATCAGCCCTTCCAAGCCGCCCAGGATAATTTAAGCTGCCTATCGCTAGAGACCACCAAGCAGCTGGGTCCTCTCGGCATCATCTCTGTGGGTGTTTATGAGCAATTTGGCGCACCTCCCTTGCGCGAACGGCGAATTAACGTCAGCCAAATAAGTTCCGCTGGCAGGCAAAGACTCTGTTTCGAGCCAATAATCGACAGTGCTGGCAAAAACTACATTTTGACTATAGCCAGCGATTACGACAGCGGAATCAGAGTAATTTATCATCCGGAAACCGATCCAGCCCAACAGGCTTATTTCGTGCGCAAGCCCCAAGCGAGCGCGGCCCAATTCGAGCAATCAAAAAAGCCCGCTCGGCTATCATTGGAGTTGTCATACGGCTCCAAGGTGGATAATGAGACGCTCCTATTGGTACGTCACTTGCAAGCTCCCGTCCCTAGCAGCAGCGCTACCTGGATTGGCGCGCTATCTATCCAGTCCTATCGACAATTTATTGATGCTTTTTTTGCAAACGACCAAGACGCTATCGGTGGTGACGGGCAGCATGCCTTGGAGCGTTATCGATCGCTATTCGACATGAGCGGCATAACCCATTTTGCGCAGCTAATTCCCAAGGGTTTTACCGACACTATGTTACACGCTGGATTCGAGGTGGTCGCCGAATATGAGCAAGACGGTAAGTGGCTGCGACTATACCGTAACCCGCAGGCTTTCCCTAAAGCATTTATGGTACGCAATGGCTACTTTGTGCCAGCGACGGATGAGATACGCAATCTTATTCAGAACGGGAAATTTGACCCGCGCCAAATTGTCTATATTAATGGACCCACGCCGCCGACGTTTCCCCAACGGAGCAATGCCCCGCTTAAATACACGGCCAATATCACTCGTTACGAGGCAACCCAAGTTGACATTGATGTTACGACTGATGCTGACGCTTTTCTAATTCTAACCGACTCCACTACACCCCAATGGCAGACATACATTGACGGCCAACCGGCGGACTACCTGACGGCCAATGCCGTATTTAAATCCGCTTTAGTGCCGGCTGGCACGCACCAAGTTTCCTTCCGATATTTTTCACCCGCAGTCAACCGAGCTAAACAGGCTACGGTTGCTTCGCTTGGTGTGTTGATTGTTTTGCTCCTGTCACCGATTAGAAATTTGAAGTTAAGAAACTAGAAATTCAGTCTTACTTCTCATTGCTGGTTACTGGTTACTCGTTACCAGCTTCTACTTTTCAAGAATCTTGGTGTCATCCTCGGTCGCTAGGGTGTTGCCCACGAAATAACGCAAGCGGACTGCTAGATCACCTACTTGCGGTGATTTCGCGGTCAGTTGGCCCGAGTCACTACTTACAAAGCCGGTGGGGCGATAATTTGATTTGCTGGAAAAACGGATTGTCGGTGCATCGCCCGCACTTGTCCCCTCGGCGTATACTTCCAGCCAGAGCGATTGGCCAGTTTGATAAGAAGCGCCGACCGGCAAGGGCAGGGTTAGCCATTTATCGTCTTCTAGGTCTTGCACCGGCACATCCCATTGCTGCAAGACCTGACCTCCCGGCTTATCTTTCAGGGCTACTTTTAGCGTGCCGGATTTCGCTCGCTGTTTGTACGTTGCCGTTAAAATATCTAACGCGCCTAGATTTTTATAGTCAGCCGTCAAAGTCTGTCCCACGCGACGACCAGCAACCAGCTCGCCGACCACTTGTGTGTAGGTTTTTTTCTTATAGACCCAAGCAAACTCTTTACCAATTACACGGGCCACAAAAACCGGCTCGCGCTTATTATAGTATTCATCAATGAAATTACTGGCGGGATGATCTGGAGCCCGTCCGAACATATTACGATAAAGCACGACGTACCCGATCTGGCCCTGCTCATGGGCATTAATGTGTACAACATCAGCTGAAGTATAGGCAGCCAATTCCTCCGGATACCACGAGGCGACGGTCGACTTATCACTTTGAGCAGACAGCCAGGCACCAACTTGTTCTAATCCTTCGCCCCAACCTAATTCCTGGCTTAGATTATCGGGAAAAAGAGGATTGCTGTAGGCAATGGTGTAGGGATGATAGCGGTATAAAGTATAGCTCATCATCAAGACCAACAAGATGCCGAAGGCCGCGACCAGCCGTTTTGTCTTTCCCGGCAGTACCTGATGTAACGTCACCAAGCCCAAGGCGGCTAATAAATCGAGAGCGGGAAAAACGGGTAAAATATACCGGTCTCCTTTCTTGGCGCCAAGCGTCATCATGAGACCGAAAAACAAAACATAGGCCAGTAGCAGCAGCCAGGTGCGCGACAACACCGGCGCTAGGCCCTGGCGGCGTAAAATACCTACTAACCCTAGTACAGAAATGATTACTAGCGCTAAGTTTATCGGCGTACTTCTGGCCAACAATGTCGCCGGATAATGCCAGGGATTGAGCGTATAGTCTTCCACCATGTTGTGTGGGGTGATGGCCGCCTGCCGAATATCCCGCTTGAGCAATAAGACATTTCCCCCCGGATTGGGTACCCACAATAAAGCCGGCCACGCCAGTAAAAATAAAATGACGATAAGCGTAAGCCACATTGTAAAATCACGAAGTCTAGCTATAAGCACAGGTTTGCCAAACAAAAGAAGTTTTTCCTTGATAAATACGGCCAAGATAAAAAACGGGATAATAAATACGCCCGGTGCTTTAGTTAAAATTGCCAGCCCCGCCAATAGCGCCGAAATCACCAGCCAGCGACGCGAATAGTAACGCTCAACATATAGCAGCACAGCCAGGGCAGCCAGAATTAGAAAGCTGGCCAGTAAAGCATCCACATGAACTACTCTCGAATATCCGATCAGGAAAGGATCAAGTGCCATAAACAGTGACGCTATGAGCGCCAGATTCCGTCTATCGGGCAGCAGCAAGCGCAGTAAAACGTATAAAGCCGGGACGGCTAAAGTATTCAGCAGTGCAATCGGCAATTGCGCCGCGGCAACGAAGTGAACCAGATTATTAAAAGAAAATGGAATGTGGCTTAACATCATCTTGGCCGTAATGGCCGCGCCGGCTACCCACATGGTCGTCACGCCCGGATGGGTAGTCTGCAGCATGTCATTAAAGCGCCAATCCTTAAAGGCCCGAATAAACTCGTAAGAGCGGCCCATCCAGTTTTTCTCATCAGCCGTCAGAAAGACACCTAGGTCAATTAATCTTGGGATAGCCGCCACCACCAAAACTACTGCTGCAAAGGTAATGTCTAACCTATGCTTTTTAATAAATATTGCTATTCGATCAAATGTGATCATGTCTCAAGGATAGATCGATTCTTATGTAATGAAAAAGCCCCCAGAGACTTCCGTGTAATGCAGCAGGATGCGAATCGTTGTTGCTGACAGTACATGCAGTCTTCAAGGGGCAAAGAGCCTCAACCAAACCCTGTGCACAAGAGTTGCGTGTTCACAGGATTTCTCCTCCTTTCGCTGCCATTTTTCCGTCTAGGGGCGGCAGCTCTGGGTGGTTCGGGCCGTCTAGTG
>CAZUSC010000050.1:0-6360 GCA_964622915.1 uncultured Candidatus Saccharibacteria bacterium
CGCGAGAGCAAAATCATCAACTTTATTAATCATTGGCTAAACCGCTGGTGCGTGCTCTCTACGGTTTGGTGGCTGGGTTTTCGTGCCAGCAATCCGGTGGTATGGATCTACGAAACCGAGGGCGCTGAATATTTGACCGCCTTTCCTAATGCAACTGTTCTTTATGACTGCGTGGACGACCATGCGGCCCAGGCGGGGGCCGATCGCAACCCCCAGCGCGTCCGAGAGGAAGAATCTGTTATTCTAAGCGCGGCCGATATTGTAACCGTCACATCGCAGCGTCTGCTGGAACTTAAGAAATCTCAAAACTCTAATACGCATCTGGTACTCAACGCCGGAGACGTAAAATTATATCAGAGTCCTGTTAGTCCAAGCGACGGCCAGGAAGCGCGGACGGCGTTGCAAGACATTCCGCATCCCCTGATCGGTTCAGTCGGCGCGCTTGATGCGTATAAACTAGATTTTGATTTACTATTTGTTGTAGCCAGCAATAATCCAAATTGGCAGTTTGTTTTCATAGGTTCGCCAGTAGTTGATCGTAAATCTAAACAGCTCGAGGAATTGCTTCTCCTTAAAAATGTTCACCTGATTGGAGCGGTGCCGCGCCAAAAAGTTCCGGCCTATGTTAGTCATTTTGATGTCTGCCTTATCCCTTATCGGGCCAGCCGGTACAATGCCGCCAGTTTTCCCCTAAAGTTTTGGGAATTCATTGCCACGGGCAAGCCGGTAGTAGTCAGCGGCGTGCCAGAATTAAAAAACTATTCCAATATCAGCGCCTATGTCACCACCGCCCAAGAAATGTCCGCTGCTATTAATAAGTACCTGACCGCCGACAGCGCGCCAGCTCAGCGCCGCCAGGCAGCGCCAGCTCATAGTTACGAACAACGGGTGGCTAGGTTATTGTCATTATTAGATGCCGCCATTAATAAGAAATAGATGTATGAACATTGCCTTTGATGCCTCGGATTTGGCCACCAATCGTGCTGACGGCACCACTCGTTATACGGGGGAGCTGGTCAGGCGGCTACCGGCTCTTTCGGCCCAGAATAACTGGCATTTTTTGGCACCGGCCAAGCAGCCTAGCCAGCTATTTCTAGCGGCCAACAGTAGCTGGCATGGTTCTCCCTGGCCGAAATATTGGACGCAATCACGCTTGCCGGCTGACTTATTCCAAATAAAACCAGACGTTCTTTTTATGCCAATTCAGCAGTTGCCGCTGATCAGATCTGGCAAGCTTAAAACAATTGCCGTTATCCATGATCTAGCCTTCCATAAATTCGGTAGTCACTATACATATAAGGACTGGCTGCTTTTGCATATCTTCAGCGCTCAAGTAGCACGCGAAGCTGACCATGTCATTGCTGTATCCCAGGCCACCGCCAACGATATTGCTCATTTTTATGGTCGGACGCACAATGTTCACGTTATTCATCACGGCGTTAATGCCGACCAGTTTTATTCACCAAGCGAGGAGCAAAAGAGGGAGGGCTGGCAAAAATTGGCTAAACATTACCCAAACATTAAACAACCTTATATTCTTTATGTCGGTCAAATTCAACCGCGAAAAAATCTTGTTCGATTAGTAAAGGCCTTCGAGCAACTTCAAGCGGCTGACCCCAGTTTGCAATTAGTACTAGCCGGCGGGCACGGCTGGCTGCAGCAGGAAATATTGGCCTGTGTCAAAAAATCTCCGGCTCGGCAATCGATTATTTTGCCGGGCCGCGTGCCCGATGAATTACTGCCGACGCTTTATGCCAACGCAGAAGTTTTTACTTTAGTAAGTTTGTACGAGGGATTTGGAATTACGGTTTTGGAGGCAATGGCTTGCGGCTGTCCGGCAGTAACCAGTAATGTTTCTTCTATGCCGGAGTTTGCCAGCAAGGCGGGCATATTGGTAGATCCAAACAATGTCAATTCAATTGCCGATGGTATTAGGCAAGCCAGGGAAAAAAGGCTGGAGCTAAAAGAAAAGGGAATTGCTCGCGCCAGGCAATTTACATGGGACAAAACTACTCAACAAACGATGACAGTAATTGAGAAGGCTCTATGAATTATAAGCACTGCCCTGTTTGTGGGGACAAGTTATTGATCAGCAAGCATGAGGAAGATCAAGCGCCGGTCTGTCAAAATCCTAATTGTCGATTTATTTTTTGGCAGAACCCAAAACCGTGTTCATCCATAATAATTCCCGACGAGCAGGGCAGAGTTCTGATGACTGTACGTGGTATTCAACCAGATAAAGGAAAACTAGATTTGCCTGGCGGTTTCTTAAACGAGTCAGAGCCTCCGGAAGGGGGAGCCAAGCGTGAGGCGCACGAAGAGCTGGGAATTGACATCGAAATTGTTAAGTGCGTCGGCTTTGCCATTGACACGTACACATCACACGGAGGGAAAATAACAGGACACACTTTAAATATTGGACTTGAGGCCAAGATTATTTCGGGCGAGCCGCAGGCCCTAGATGAAATTACGGCTATTAAATGGATTGACCCGCAGAATCCTCCGCTGGACCGACTAGCTTTTACTAACAATGCATATTTCTTAAAGATGCATGCGAAGACCTCTAAGCTTGGCTTAAAGTCATGACAAAAATCTGCATCATTATAGTTAATTGGAACACGGGAAAGCTGCTGGCGCAGTGCTTGTATTCAATCGCCTCGCTGCCAGCCAGCGAAAAGGCCTTAATTAACAATGTAATTGTTATTGATAATGATTCCAGCGATCAATCGATCGAGCTGGCCAAACAAGCCAGCGGGCTGGCGGTAGAATTTATCGAACTCAAAAAAAATGACGGCTTCGCCAAAGCGAACAACAGAGGAATTAAAATTGCGCTCAAAGAAGCGGGAGATGACCAACATTTTTTCCTGCTTAACCCGGATACCGAGCTTTGGGCAGGCAGTCTGACGACTTTGCTGAAGACTTTAGAAGCTGACTCTCGAATAGGTATCGTGGGCCCTAAACTATTGAATTCTGATGGAACGGCCCAATCGTCCGTCAGAGCCAATCCTACGCTCGGCTCGCTGGCTTTTGTTTTTCTAAAGCTCCATCGAGTATTTCCTAATGCGCCCATCTGGCAGCGGTACATGAAATCTAGTTTTGACTACAACCAGCAATCCGATGTTGACCAGATAATGGGAGCGGCCTTTCTTATTAAGAAGGAAACCGTTGAAGATGTAGGATTGTTGGACGAACGCTTCTGGATCTGGTTTGAGGAAGTAGATTATTGTCGGCGGGCGCGCAGCAAAAATTGGCGTGTCGTGTACGCGCCCCGAGCACAAGTAATGCATCATGGGGGTGTGAGTTTTAATCAGCTGGTTGGTTACCGCCGATCAACGCCTTTTTTCAGCAGCGCAATCAAGTATGCCCGAAAACACTTGGGGTTACCCTCGGCATTGCTGCTGACGTGCCTATTGCCCTTGTCTTTTGTATTGGTGCTGCCGGCCAGCGCGTACCATGTTATATCTAAGGCACGAAACAAGGCTAGACTATGACGACTACGTCCAAAAGTAATTACTTCGGAATAGGTGCTATGTATTCCTGGGGAATGGTGGCTACTCTGTTAGTCGCGTTTATCGCTTTATTTTTTAGCCTGCAGGCGGGAATTTTTGCGCTATTTTTCTTGGCCGCCGCTTGGTGGATTTGGCAGAATCCCGAAGAGGGCTTTTTGTTCTTTATAGTAATAGCGCCGTTGCTACCAATGCTCAAGATTACACAGACGATTGGTACAGTATCCCTGATTAAAGACGTTATAATCATTACTTTGTTCCTTAAAGTGTTCGCCCTTCCACTCTTGCAAAAAAAGTTGTCATACCGACGAAATATTTTGGTCGCACCGGTGCTGGTTTTAGTCGTCTGGGGCGTACTGGCCGCGCTGCGTGCCGACTCTTTAATTCTCGGAATTCTCCGATTGCGTGATATTGGCCTGTATATTCTGTTGTTCTTCGCTGTTTTGTATTTGGAACACGATAAAAAGACGATGAAACGACGCCTGAAATGGTTTACTTTAAGTTTTACAGTCGTGCTGGCCCTAGGAATGTGGCAGTGGTTCTTCTCGGTCGACAGCGCCGTACTAAGACTTGACCCTGCCCGCAATATTTGGATTCCGCGTCTATCTAGTATCTTGGCCCATCCCAGTATTTTTGGACAGTACTTAGTCGCGGCTGCCAGTCTGTTTTTGCCGCTGGCTTTTTTTGCTACACAAAAAAAACTGCGTGTACTTTACACAGCAATTTTCGTGGCCACCCTGCCCTTTATTTTCTTAACCTACTCGCGCGCGGTCTGGATTGGGATGATAGCTTCTCTGGGTGCTATTGCTCTTGTTTTTGCCGCGCGGCAGGTGGCTAATAAAGTCAGTAAGAAAAAATTATCACAATACGCCGGTGGCCTAGCGGTAGGCGCCGCCATTGCGCTTATACTATTAACCAAATTTACTTCGGCCGGTCCTTTTATTCGCAGTATCGTTGATCCAACCTACGGCAGTAATGAGGAGCGGCTAACCTTTTTTGTGAGGCTAGTGGCGCCGACCACCAATAAGCAAGCCATCATCGGACGCGGACTAGGGGATGTCACAGCCCAAAACTTCCGCCAAGTGGACTTGGAAGCTTACGACATAGCCGCCGGCGCCTCGCGGGCGGTTCAACTGGCAAAGAATCGCACATTAGTGGACAATCAATACTTAAAAACATTCGTGGAAATGGGCGTGATTGGCCTGGTGCTATTTGGCTGGATATATTGGCGCCTCATCCTAAATACAGCCAAAAAAACAATTTATTCCAAAAAGCCAATTATTCCGCTGTGGCAAATAGGATTCCTGGCCGCCTTCATTATTCAAGCGTTCTTCATAGACATTTGGGATATATTTCCAACAAACGCCATGTTTTGGATCGTGGCGGCACTGACGTCACAGGGCATACAAAAATAATCTAATTTCAACTCGTAATCCGTCTTGCTTCGTTAAATATGATAATTCTTTCTGGGCGTCTATTGGCGTTTTTTCGTGCTCATTTGAATGTTTAGTTTACTACCATATATCAATATATGGTAGTAAACTCCCCAGCCTAAAGACCGGCGGCTTCTAGGCGGCCGCGCCTGTGGATGCTATCTAAGTGAACCGGCCCATGATTTTTGATTCCGAATAGCATTTGCAAAATTTGATCCACTAGTACACCCGGGGAGGTTGGTAAGCAGTGGCCTCCGCGACCAGCCTCCTCGGGACCTCGTTTTGCTCTTTGGCTATCAATTGGTACTTTTCGGTCTGCACGACCCAGTGAATTTGTAATTGATCCGTCCCCCGGACAGCACAATTTACTAGGTCCTTTTATTTAAAGATTAAAAAACCGCCGCGGCGAAGCACATTCGCGTTGGCGGGTAGGACGCTTGACCTAAAAGCCCCGCGCTAATTTTCTAACAGTATCTACAAACCAAAGTAGCCAATAGCGAAGTGATAGCGGTAAATCTTGGGCGTGCGTGTAATCAATGGCGCGGCCGCCGAAACCTTTTTTGAAAACCGTAATTCCGGCGAAGGGATGATTGGGCTGATCGTCAGAAGCTATTCCCCAAAAATTATATATAGTTGCGCCACAACGCTTGGCTTCCTTAATCGCTTCCCAGTGGAGTAACTGTGCCGCAGGAACTGATGATAGAAGTTTGCGGGAAGCGCCATGATGATAAAAAACTGTCTGGCCGAATTTCATAAAGATAGCGCCCGCCACGTCTTCGTTATTGTATTTAGCGAAAGCCATAAACATATTGTTTACTTGTCCAAATTCCTTTACTTGGGCGCTTAAAAATGATTTAGAAAAAGGGACGAACTGATGTCGGTCTTTTGTTTGTTCATACAACGGCCAAAAGCGGTCAATATCAGCTGGGTTGGTTGAAATATCAATTTGTACACCTTCTTTAGTGGCTTTTCTTATGGCGTGGCGGGTTGTTTTGCGCATTGCGGCCAGAATTTTATCTTCGGTTGGAGTTATATCTAAAACCCAGGTCAGTTCAGCGTGAATATGCAGAGGGGAGGAGCGGAAGCCAGTTGTTCTAAATATTTTTTCTATCTCCGGCCTGTTTTCAATTAACGGCGCAATGCGCAACGCAACTACACCCTCGATAGGCGCCTTCTCTCGAGCATATTCAGTTAATAGCCTTAATGCTTCTTCAAGATCGGAGGTTGAATTTAGTATCGGCCCATGCGGACATAAGTAAAATTTTCCTCGCCGGGCATTCACAGTTATAAGTAAGGCTGCGCCGACTTGCTGCTCGCCATCAAATATTCCTAGATACGTTGCGCCCTCGCCGTCCGCCTTTTGAACTTGCCCCCATTCCCATGACTGCAGAAAAGTATTAGGCTTTCTGCCCAATAGCCAA
>CAZUSC010000051.1:0-5650 GCA_964622915.1 uncultured Candidatus Saccharibacteria bacterium
ATAAGCGGACGGGGGGATAGCCACTGATCCGCCGGTAGCCAGTTTTTTCTTTCCCTTCTTCTGTTTCTCCAGAAGTTTTTTCTTACGTGTTACATCTCCTCCATATAGATGCCCGGTGACATCCTTACGCATCGCGGGAAGAGTTTCGCGCGCCACAACCTTGCCGCCGACGGCCGCTTGGATAGGCAGCGCGAAAAGCTGCCGGGGTAAAATATCTTTAAGCTTGCGAACCGCCCGGCGGCCAACACTCTCGGCCCTCGCCCGCGGGACTATCACCGACAGCGCCTCCATTGGCTCGTGGTTAATGATTATACTTAATTTTACGACGTCGGCCTCCCGCCAATCTTTTATTTCATAGCCCAGCGAGCCGTAACCAGCGGTCACGGATTTTAATTCATCATAAAGGTCAACTACCAATTCCCGCAGCGGCAGATGATATTTAAGTAAAACCCGCTCCGTGCTCACATATTCCTGGCTAAGTAACTCTCCCTCGCGTGCCCGCAGTAATTCGAATATTGCTCCTAAATAATTGGTAGGCACAATAAGTTCCGCGATGGCATATTGCTCCGCCACGGACTCAATATAAGTCGGATCAGGAAAGACATCCGGCGTATGCACTTCCATGATTTCCCCGCTCTTAGTCTTAACTTTGTAAAGTACACTCGGCGTTGTCACAACAATTTCCAAATCAAACTCGCGCCGCAGGCGCTCTTGAATGATTTCCAAGTGAAGCATACCCAAAAAGCCGCAGCGAAAACCTTGGCCGAGAGCATGGCTACGCTCGAGGCGAGCCGTCAAGCTAGCGTCATTAAGCTGCAGCTTGGCCATTGCTTCGCGCATCTGCGGAAAGTCATCGCCGCTAGCCGGGTAAATGCCCGCGTATACTTTGGGTTGAGGGATGTTAAAACCGGGCAGGGCGAACACTCCTTTCTTGTGCTTGGTTAAAGTAATAGTGTCACCCACCCGAGCCTGTCGAATATCTTTAAGGCCGGTCGCAATATAGCCGATTTCACCAGCGCTCAAGGTTCCGATAGCTTTAAATCCCGGCGTGAAGACTCCCACCTCGACCACTCGGTCGGCAACGTCCGTCGCTAAAAAAGAAATACCATCGCCTTGTTTTACTTGACCGTCCACCACGCGCACATAAGCCACCACGCCCTTGTAATCATCGTAAATAGAGTCAAAGACCAGCGCCCGCAGGGGCTGGTCCTGCCTATCAGCTAAGGATTCAGCGCAAGGAATTCTCTTCGCAATTGTTTTCAATAGCTCCACCACACCTTGTCCGGTTTTAGCAGAAATAGTTAATATTTCATTGGCAGGTACACCTAATAATTTTGTTATTTCGTTTTTAACACCGACGACATTAGCGGCCGGCAAATCAACTTTATTAATAACGGGAATGATCTCGAGGTTTTGCCCCAGGGCCAAGTAAAGATTGGAGACTGTTTGGGCCTGAACGCCTTGCGTGGCGTCTACTAATAAAATAGCCCCCTCTACGGCCTGCAAACTCCGGCTCACTTCATATTGAAAATCAACGTGCCCCGGAGTATCAATTAGATTGAGAACATGTCCGGAAAATTCCATCCGCACCGGCTGTAATTTTATAGTTATTCCTTTTTCCCGCTCCAGCTCCATGGAATCGAGCAACTGCTCTTTCATGTCGCGCATTGCCACGGTGTGCGTCAACTCCAAAAAACGATCGGCTAAAGTCGATTTTCCGTGATCGATGTGCGCAATAATGCAGAAGTTATGGATATTCATATTGCCTACAATTCCTTACCTGCCCCGCGCAGCTTTAGCGAAGTGGGGTCTGACACGTTGCGAGAGTATCACAACCGTTAAAAACTAGCCAGAAATACTTCCGCTTATTACTACCATATATCAATATATGGTAGTGTTTGGTTATCGCTTTTCTGCTTGAAAGATAGTAAGGAATGATACCTTAATTTCTAGTTTCTGATTTCTTATTTCTAATCAGTGTTTGATGCCAGCTAGCCGATGAAAAAGCATTGCGCCGACTAAACTGGCTTCAGTTTTTTTATCGCCGGAAGTTACGCGGCCCAGCCAATATGAATGCTCGGAGAACGAGGGGTTACGGCCATAGGCTTGCCGATGAAGGAAATTAATGCGTGATATCAAACTGCCACCTGTTGATACCCCTAAAACTCGTGCGCCAACGGATGCTGATAATCCCCGCGCCTTTTGCCATGCCATGGCACCTTGCAAAGCAACTAGCGTTGTCTTTTCCCCGCGTTTTATCCGGCCTGCCCAATAGTTATTTTCGGATGTATTAGGGTTTCGCCCAAAAATTGCGCGAAAGGCGGCATTAACCTTGGCCAGTAAGGATAAATTAGCCTTAGCGGACACACCGGCAACTTTTGGCTTCGGCGTGGGCTCCGGCTGTTCCTCGCCCCCGCCACCTCCACCACCTCCGACGCCCCCGCTATCTCCTCCACCACCGCCGGAATCGCCGCCGCCCGAATCACCGCTACTGGAAGCTGGTTCGTTAGGAGCTGGCGGTTGACTAGGTGAATCACTAGGTCCGACTAGAGCTGCTAGATTTAACTTCCCTTTATATTTTGTATTCCAGGAAGCAGCATTTGATCCCGAAAAAGCATCAGCGCTGTCGACAATACCAGAAATAACCTCAGCCGGCACCGCCGAGGGATGCCGGGACAAATATAATCCCGCCGCGCCGGCTACAAAAGGCGCGCTCATCGATGTGCCGGTCATCGTGCCGTATTTATTGCCCTGTTTAGTGCTATAAACACGATCACCCGGCGCGCTAACATCTACGCATTTGCCGTAAGCGCTGAAATTTGCTGGCTCGCCGGCGTCGTCAGTGGCGCCGACGCCTATTACCATATTTACTCCATTTAATTCGGCGCAAGCAGGGTAGGGATTCAATGTGCCTGTATCGCGGCCATTATTACCAGCCGCTGCCACAACAACCACACCGCTAGCGTAGGCATTTTCCACGGCCGCTAGTAGAGCAGAAGAACTACTGCCAACAATACTCATGTTTATTACGTCGGCGCCGTTAGCGACTGCATAATTAATGGCCTGAATTATATTTTCTTCCCCGCCTGTTCCCGACGCTGACAACGCCTGTACCGGCATGATGCGTGCTTGCCAATCAACACCAGTTACACCGACACCATTGTTACTAGAAGCCGCCGCAATGCCGGCAATGTGCGTAGCGTGGTTGATGACATCAGGATTAGGATTGTTGCGCCAGAAGTTCCATCCGTTCACATCATCCACATACCCGTTGGCGTCGTCGTCAATACCGTTGCCGCCAATCTCGTCGCTATTCCGCCAAATTTTTCCCGCCAAATCTTCGTGCGAAATATCAATACCACCATCAATTATTGCAATAACAGTTGCGGCACTGCCGGTGGTCGTGTCCCAAGCCGTTGTCGCCTTTATATCGGCCAAACCGCTGCTGCCGGCCAGGCCATACTGGGAGGAAAACTGGGGGTCGTTCGGCAGCATCGCTGCCTGATAGATTTTTTCTACATTAGCTTGCTCCACCGCCGGATTGCTGCGCAGCTCGCTAATTAGCGCTTGCGCCTGATCTGCTTCTACTTCAATTACTCTCCACCGCCGCAAATCACCGGCAGTTTTTACGCCGTCGTGGGTTGCATAACGACGGGGAGCTCGATTACTAACAGTGCGAACTGCTTTGATTGCCTCATTCCAATCCGTATCAGGCACGTCGGCAGAAGCACTAGCCAACTCAATGACCACCCTGACCGTTGGCTCGCTTTCGACGCTCTGCGTATACCCTTGAACAGGTAGGATGAGTCCTGTAATTAAGATAGCTGCTAAAAATCCTTTGCTGGTGAAATGCTTCATAAACGCTCCTATTTCACTATATAAAGGATACTTGATACTTACTACTTGCTACTTACTACTTGCTACTTATTGTTGAATCGGCTCGATGTCTCCGCCGCCAAACATCTTGGCAAAAACTTCCGGTTTAACCGTTAATTGAGCAGTGGGTCTGTCTATATTCACTTTCTTGCCATAATCAGAAAACTGCATTGTCAGAATCGAGCGAAATTCATCAGACTGATCAGAAGGTTTCTTAAATGTCGCTTTTATTTGTGCCACCGTCTTATCGCCGGGATCTACCCACACCTCCAGCGCGGAAACATCAAACGTACGCAGGAGTCGGGCCACCACTTGCAAGCCGCGATTGCCTGATCGACCTTGTCTGAATACTTCAGTTAAAATTTCTTCTTGCTCGGCGGTTATGGACCGGCGGAAATGTAGCAGACGTGAGCCGTTATCACTGATCTTTTCCTTGCCAATGTATTGCATACCTTCCAGAACGTTGGTCAGCGCAGTCTTCACATCTTCCCGATTATCTGTTTGCAGAGCGGGCACGCCCGCATAAGTCCATTTGGTTATCAAACTTCCACTAGGATTGAGGAGTGCCGGCAGATTGCTCAAGTTAAAGGCAACAGCATCATTCAACAGCCGCAGATCGCCATCAGCATATAGCAACATGCCGCGTCCGCGGGCTTCTAGATATAGTTGCCCGGTTAAGTTAGGTATACCATCCTGATATATAACATCCCCCTCGACCCTAGTGGTGACACCAACAATCGGCCGATCAGCGCTTCTTAATCTTACGGGTAAAGACAACTCTAGTTCAGTCTTATGATAAAAAGATTCTGCTTGGGCTAAATTGTTAAAGGCCCGGGCTAAATCCCGTTTATGTGACCCGCCGCCGATAAAAAAAATCAAAAAAACAATAATCGCCGCGACTACTAAAACGATTACTAGTGTCTTTTTGTCGGCCGTCAGACGACTGATAAGTTGTCGCAATTGTGCCATAACGTCTAAAAATAAACTTCTTTGATTAAGAAGTCAAACTCAAGTAACAAGTAACGAGTAACCAGAACCTGTAGCCCGTGCCCAACTAATTTCTAGCTTCTGATTTCTGCTAATCAGAATAAGCCAGTCGTCGCTTGCCAAAAAAGGCTATTACGCCGGCCAGAGCCGTTAATCCGGCAATAACTGCTAGCCAAAACATGTATCCTGTTGAACTATTGTCGGAAAAGCTGCCAGCTAGATTGGCCAGTGCTAGTGGAGCCGGCTCGTTTTGTGCCGCTTCAGGAAAATTTTCATCTGCTACAACTGGCCCAGCCACACTCTCCTGGCTCACCAAAATATTATCCGGCACACCAGCCACTGGTGAGCCGGGTGCCTGTTGCTGCCAACTCGCAACAGCTGCGTAGTTTGTGTCGGCAGACCCAGCTGACGAAGTCGTTGTGACAGAGTTTTCTGTATCCCCCGTTGACCCGCCACCAGTTCCTTGGTCAGAGCCATTACCAGCATTATTTACGCTAGCGGCCGCTGGGGCTGCATTGTTTGTTTGCTCGCCGGTGGTGTCATTATTGGATGTTGTAGGGTTATTTGCCAGCGTAACACCTTCTTCAGCCTGTTCTTCCACGCTGGCTTGTGCCATTGCCAAAGTATTTTGATTAGACTGGTTGCCCCCAGTATTAAAGAGGAAGTCAACGATGTTATTAATCACCGCGTTATCTAGAACACCGACTAATAATTCACGCACCGCGTCAACTAAATTTTCATTGTTGGACTTAGCGCCGGTCAGAGCGTTTATCAGATCAGCACCAAT
>CAZUSC010000052.1:0-5620 GCA_964622915.1 uncultured Candidatus Saccharibacteria bacterium
CGCCCAGCATCCCACCTTGGCGGGGTTGTAAAGTATTGTTACTGGGCATAGCACTTAAACTTGCCTTGTTTTATCCCGCCCCGTCAAATAACCAACCTGGCGTCTACTGCGACGCATATTTCAATTGATCGTTAACCCAAGTATTGTTTCAGTGCTTCAATCAAATCCTTCGGAAACATGTCTGCTTTCATCATGAAGCCGGCGGCGCCCAAGCCTTTGGCTTCTTTGGCGATCTCGTTATAACCCGCGTTACTTAAGACCACTATCGGGCCGTTAGATTTTTTAGCTGGTTCGTCTTTCAGGGCTTTGAGTACGCCAATGCCATCTAAATTAGGCATCATAAGATCCAGCAAAACTAAATTCCAGCCGCCCTCGCGAATCTTAGCCACACCTTCAACGCCATCATCAGCGGTAGTTAGTTGATAGCCTTCTTTGGTCAAGATAAGGGTATACATTTGGCGCAAGGACTCATCGTCATCGACGAGCAATATTTTTGTATCTTTATTTTCCTTCATCGCTTTGTTCCTTTCGGCATATTACGGCCCAGCAGCCTATTCTTAGTCGTGCCACTTTCAAATTCTTTGAGCAGCGTAAACACTTCATCAGCGGCGGCGCTCATACGTTTAATCACGCCCGGGTATTCTTCGGGAGTGAGCGCATTATCTTTGAGGAGCGCGATCCCTTGCCGGATGTATGTAATTGGTTGGCGAATGTTGATCGAAATTTTATTCACCTGGTTATTTAAAACGGCGTCCAGCGCAGTGAGCGAGGTATTCTTTTCATCGGGCTCCAAGATCAAAATGCCTTTGCGCTCTTGCTGAACGAGTAAGAAACTCTTGCGCAGCGCCATGGTAATCGGAATGACGGCCAGCAGCGAAAGGAGGGTAAGAAAATCTGCCGTCGGACTAACTTCGCCAATGCTGGAAGCAAAAATGACGATCAGTCCGCCGGTAAATGCCACCGCGATCAGTGGGGTGTAAATGAAGCCCAGGGCAATCGCGGCCAGATACAACGCAAAGAAAAAGGGCGAGAAAAACCAGCCACTGCTGCCCACCAGCGTAAGCACAAACAATATCCAGGTTAAAACGATGAGGGTCCGGGGCAGTTTCGGCAGCCACTTAACGCTGATCGCCGCGGCCAGCAACACCACCGCCAGAAACGGCGTAATACGATTGACATAGGGCAGCGAGGTAAAAATAAATACCAGCACGGGAAAAAAGAAGTACATGGCGGCAATCAGGTCACGTCGTTTCTTACGAGGCTCTTCAATAACAAGACTGAGCGGTGGTATAGGATCGGGCATAAACTATGATCCTATAAATATAGCATATACTTTCACATATGATAGCTACTTGAGCGGGGTGGTGAAGCTGTAGTAGGCGTCGTAGGTTTGCTGACCTTCGAGATCAGTGGCTAAGACTTCAAAGTAGTAGCGTGTATCGGGATTCAAGTCTTTGAGCATAAGAGAGTGGTCGACCGTGAACGCTTCTTCAAATGCTTCGCCACCTTGTTCGGTCGGGTGTGAGCCATAGGCTGGCGTTTTACCCCAGTTAACTTTACCGCGCGCCACTTTATTGGTTGTCCAGGTAATACGAGTTTCGTTCGAGTTGACGTGCGTCACCGCGACGTTGGTAATCTGTGTCCTTTGTTCGGTACGACCGCGTAATGTTTCCACGGCATAATGGGCAATACGCTTAAGGCGTCCGCGCAGAACCACCACTGGTTCAAAAGCCCGAGTCAGCCGTTGTTCGCTCTCGAGCGCCAGCTCCAACCGCTCTGTCCGACCAGCAATGATCGTGTTATTCGCTCGTTCCCGTATATTCGCCGCCCCCACCAGCATCTTCCCCACCACCAGCGGAATCCCTTTCAATTGCGCCACCGTCGAATTGCGGGTGGTAGCGGCGCTAGCCTGGCCGCTCCCTAACAGCTGCCGCACCCGATTAGTTTGGGCTTGACTAAGACTACCGAAGCTTTGTTGCAACTGAGTTTCCGTGGCGGCTAACTGGCGGGATACTGTTTGTTGGGCTTCTTGTAACGCCAGGGCAAAACGCGTGACTTGTTCTTTCGGCAGCCTGCCCAGGGTCGTGGCGGCCGCATCCAGTTGAGCTAATTGCTCTTCAGTCAGACCAGGAAATTCACGACGCAGGCGCTCTTTTCGCGCTGTTACACTGGGGCTGCGGGCAGCTTGACGTAAGATGGCCACGAGCGGTGAGAGCTGCTCGTTGGTGATCTGCTGGGCGGCTGTTAGTGCTAAGCGTAGTTGTTCACTTTGCTGGGCGGTGAGCTCGGTTGTGGTTTCGCTGACCCGACGCTTTATGGCTTCGTCGCGCTGCTGCAATTGATCTTGGACATGATTAGACAAGAGCGCGATGCGGGCTAGTTGCTCATCGGTCAAATTGCCGATGTGCTCGCGTAGTAGCTGTTGACGCAGTGCCAAATACTGGCGTTGCTCGCCAATGAGCTGTATTAAGGCCAGGACTTGGTCTCTGCTAAACCCAAAGAGAATAGCAATCCGTTGACCAGCTGCATGCCACATACTGGCCAGTTGGGTCTTGGTGAGGTTGATGAGGGTGGCTAGGAACGAATCCAGCTGAGCCAAGAATCTCGTGGGGAAGAATCTGCTTAAGAAAGCTTGTAAGCTAAAAGCTTGTTTTTCCAGCCGGATGCGGGCTTCTTTAGCCAGTTGATCAAGCTGTAAGCTGGGGGGAGTTTTGCTAGGGGTTTCTCCGCGCGCAATTTGTTCAATGATCTCGGAGATCGAGGGTAGGCGGGTGGCTAATTCTTGCGCCAGTGGCGCGGCCAAAGAGGTAGTAGTCGTGCTGGGGCGGCGAGGGGCGGTCGTATTGACGGCCGTAGGGCTCGGGGTGGCTTCCTCACCCGTGCTCGTGCCGTCGGCCACCGTAAAGCTCCAGGTATCGGAATCCGCCGTCGCCCCGCTATCATCCGTTGCCCGCACCCGCCAGCGATGTTCACCACTGTCCAACAGCTCGTCGTCAGTCAGCCTAACAAAAATGCGGTCGGCCGTGGCTGAGACGGCTGCTTGCGAGATCGTAAAGTTAGAACCTTCCGGTGGGTTATTAAAGGAGAGAGTGTCCTGCCCACTGGTGCCTGGATTGAGGTAGAGAGTGTAAGAACTAATGGTGCCATTACTATCGGTGGCGCGCGTAAAGGAAAAGGTCGGTAAATCAGTCGTAATAGTTGATTCATTAGTCGGACTTTTAAGAGTGGCGGCCGTCGGTGGTGCAGGCGGTGCTGCTCCAGAGCTGGTCGCGACGGTAGCACTCCCGCTATAACTCGAATTCCCAGCACTGTTGTAAGCCACAACCTTGCGGGTGTAATTGGTTGCGGCTGTCAGTCCTGTCTCCTGATACGCAGTGGTGTTAGGAGTAGCAATGGTGGCAATTAGGTTGTTACTGGAATCATAAAGCTTAAAGCCTGTTTCGTTACTAGCGTTATCAGCCCACGTCCATGTAATGGCGGTGGAAGAGTTAGCGGTGCCAGAGAAGCTGGAAGGAGCAGTCGGAATGGTGTCGGTGGTAGCAGCACTGGTGTCAGTTTCAGTATCGGAATTATCTTGGGGATCCGTGTACAAAGCAGTGATAGTTACGCCATCGTTACATTCCAGTGTCCCATCGTTATTAGTGGCCGACCCATCGTAAGCCCCCGTGGTTAGACCTGCGCTATTACGAAAGACTTCCGTGGCACTGCCCGTTTCTGTTAACGTCACTGTTTCTGAGTCAGTGGCACAGGAGACGATGGTCCCTAAGACCGTATCAGCGCTGGTGCCATTCACGTTCCCGTCTTCATCCGTCAAACTTATATACACCTTATCAACCCCTAAGGAGATAACATCATCAATGTCGAAGCTGGAGTCGCCGATGTAGAAGGTCGTAGCCGACAGAATGACTTTGCCGGTATTTTCCGTCAGCGTACCAGAGTTAGTAAGGTTGCCGAGGATGGTTAGCGTGTAAGACACCAGATCCATTACTCGACCAGCCGCAATACGCAGGAGCGTCCCAATGGAGAAGCTGCTGCCCAGAGTGACGGTGCCGGATGAACCAGTTAGATCCACCGTCCCAATACTGGTGCTGGAGCCAGGTGTTAATGTTTGGGTGGTGCCATTCAGGGTCAAGGTGCGACCCGAGGCATTAGAGATGGTGCCAGAGTTAACGGCATTACCAGTAACGGTTAAGTCATAGCCGTTCAGGTTCATGGTGCCAGAAGAGATAGTTAAGTTGCCATTAGTGGTCAGTGCTCCGGGGAGGGTGATCTGTCCGCTACCTTGTTGGGTAAAGTTATTGTAAGTGGCACCCAAGAGCAGGCTGGTGACAGTTGAAGAGTTATCATAGGCGATTGTACCAGCGCTCGTCAGGTTAGTAGGCGTCGCCACGCTGGTCTCGGTGCCATTAAGGCGCAGTGTACCTCCGGTGGTAAAGGTACCTCCTACCGCCAGGTTGTTGCCGTTGAGATCCAGGGTATTACCACTATTGAGTGTCAGGTTATTAGTGACATCAAAAACATCTTGAGCATCCCAGGTGCCGGAGCCAGAGAAGACCAGGTTGTAGAAGTTACCTGGTTCGGTAATGGTATCGCTGGAGCCGCTTCCATCAAAGGTAACTGTCCCTAGTTGTTCAGCAAAGGCAGCGGTATTAGTCCAAGTGCCACCAACTGTAATAGCCCGGTTACTGCCAGAGACGGTATCTAGCGTACCACCCGAGATGATCAGGTTGCCGTTAACATCCAGGGCTGCTCCTAATTGGTAAGTATCGGCCGAGTCAGTGCTGGCAATGGTTAAGTGGTGATAGTTAGGAGTCAGGGTTGTAATGGTATATGTATCAGCCGCACTATCACCATCACCCGTAAAACGCACAGTGGAGCCACTGTTATTAGTGGGTGCGGTCACTGTCTCACTACCACGCAGTTGCAATACTCCCCCGTCTTCGTTGGTAAAGGTAGAGCCACAGGTGAAGTTAAAGCTGGCTAAAGCCAGGGTGCCTTCTACGATGTTACAAGTAGTACCAGTGGTAAAGTTGGTAGCTAAAGTGGCAGTATTAGCACTCTTATCTACCTTAAAGACACCAGACATAGTACCAGCGTTCTGGGTAATGCTTTGGTTGTTTCCACCGCTCATTGTCAGTGTCAGATTGGCTCCACCAAAGGTATCAGTTGTACTAATAGACAAGTCACCTTGGATGGTTAAGACATAGGCTGAGGCAGGGTTGGTTAAAGGACCATCTGTACGCGTGAAGGAACCAGCGATGGTACAGTTGGAACCGAGAGTGGTGTCGCTACTAGAATTAGTCTTATTGATGACGATACTGCCGGCCAACGTACTGCCACACGTGAGGGTAGTGTCGTCCTCAGTGGCCGTACCATCAAACGTAATTGTAATCCCCGTCAGATTAAACGTGCCACTTTGGGTGAAATTGCGATCCATCGTGATAGTGGTGCCAGCATAGGTAATGGTGGCACCGGATGAATTTGTAAAGTTTAAATCATTGACATCCCAGCCATTGCCACTGTGGGTGATGGTGCCGGCATTGGTAATTGTGCCAGGGATGCTTGTGTCTGCCACGGAAGAAACCGTCCAGGTACCTGAGGCGATGGTAATGGTGCCGTT
>CAZUSC010000053.1:0-6839 GCA_964622915.1 uncultured Candidatus Saccharibacteria bacterium
AAGACATATTTACAGACACTGCTGTTGGCTGCCCTCTTAGCAGTGGTTATTGCGCTGCTCAAGCCCCTGGTCGCGAACCTGCCTTTACCCGTAACTTCCGCCGCGTTGGTGCAAGTTGTCATACCAACTCTAGTAGGTTCGCTGATTTTCTTTGGCGGAGCCTTTATGTGGAAAATTCATGAGATGCATGAATTGCTAGCAATTATCCAGGGGAAAATAAGGAAGTGGGGCTGGACGTCATGATCAAATTCGCGGTAATTGAATACAGTAGTAAGTCAGGCCGAATTTGGAAGCATAGCCAGGAGCGGCCTAATTATTTAGCCGATCCGCTTAAGGAAATTGATCCGACTAGTTTTGGTTGCTATGTGTCCGCGCTCCGCGGCGAGCATATCCCTTTGACCGCCCTTATTAAGCCTAATTGGCAAAAAAAAATCATCAAACGGCTAACATCATCGTGGCCGCAAGAGTATGATATTTCTTACCTCCAACCATTTGATGTATTATTGCTGGTTCATCAGATCAGCGACGGACATGAAATCACCCGTTTAGCCAAAAAAATTAAACAGGCCTATCCTCATGTCCGACTGCTGGGAGTGGCGACCCAGCCCTTTGGCATCCTGCAAGAGTATTGGCGGCAACATCGGGAGTGGCTGGCTGACTTTAAACAGTTCATGGATAGTTGTGATATTTTTGTAACTATTGTGGCGGGGACACGGCAAGCCTGGCAAAACATGACGATGACCAGGGTTGAATATTTACCGCAACCTTACCCAGCCGAGTATGCCGCGCGCTTCTGGCAGCCGCGGACAGCCAAGAAGCCGATATTGTTTGTCGCCGGTGTGACTGATCGTGATAATATAAAAAAAGGCCAAGTGGTGGCGCGCGCCATCTGGCAGCGCTTGCCTGATTACACGATCCACATTACAAAAACATCGGACACTCCTCTTGATATTAAGAGCCTTGGCGGCGCCCCATATGAAATAATCCCTTTTATGCCGTGGCGGGAGCATTTAGCGGCACTAGCTCATACTGCTTTGGTTATTAATACGGACTATACCCAAACACGCGGCCGCGTGCAGGCAGACTGCGCCGCCGTAGGCACGCCCAGTATCGGCGCTGATTCCGACGGACAGGTAGATCTGTTTCCGGGCTTGCCGGCTAATCGTAATACCTCAATTGCGGAACTCGTCGAGCAAGGTGTTCGGCTGCTGACAGATGAAGTCTGGTATGAGCGGGTCGCTAAAGGTGCCACAGAACAGCTTAACCAATACAATTATGAGCGATCAGCTGCTCGTCTTAATAATCTTGTTCGGTCCCTTAACTAATTTCTCGGTGCGAATTTTTATTGGCTAGATATGTCGAAGCGATTTTTAATTAGGCACGTCGGCAATATGGGCGACATGATTTTTTTGGTGCCGCCCGTCTTGGCTACTCTCAAGCGCCGATATCCAGATTGCCACATTACATTTGTTACCGCTTGGGGATTCAAAGAAAAAAAGAGAGGCTTCAATTTTAGGCAGCACGATTTTTGGGGCAAGCGTAATCAAAGCGGTTTTTGCATTGCCTTGATAATGACAAACCCCCATATTGACCAACTAGTCCACTGGCATGATTCTAAAACTTCGCTAACCGGCTCTATTTGTTCCGAAGATAGTCAGTCTTTTCCCACTTGGAGTCGGCAGTACTACCAACAGCAGAAGGAGACGGGCGGCTACGACGATGTATTTGAGCTCGATTTTGGGCTAGCGACCCAAGACAACCCTTTAAAAAAAGTATACGAAGCCATGGGGATGTCGGATGAAAACTATACTAATTACACAATTTACCTGACCGATCATGATAAGAAAGTGGCCCGAGAAGTGATGAGTGAATTTCCTCACCCGCGTATCGTCTTACTGGAGGGCTTAGAGGGAACGACGACCCGCGGATGGGATCCCGGTAAAATCATATCTTTAGAAAAAACCATCACCGACAAATATGGCACGGCTCCGCTGTGGTTTGGCGGTAAGTATTCCCACTATTATCAAGGCCACCCCTTAAGTTTGCGGCAAAATATTGCCACTTTGTCCTACTGTGATGTCGGGATTGGCGTGATGTCCGGTCCACTGCACTTTGCTGCCGCCGTGGGGCTGCCCACGCTCACTTTGTTCTGCGACCAGCCCTTGCATCGCGCCGCTCCTGCCTATTTCTTGAACAGTTACATTAAAGATGATCTAAAAAAACATCGGACGCTCTTAGGTCCTACTGGTAATGAAATGAAATGCTTAAAGGAAGGCACGACTTTTGTGAACTTAACACCAGCCGAAAAGTCCGCTCAAAACTACCGTGACTGGAATCAGCCTGGTCGTCAATCAACTAAAAGCTGCTTAGCGGTCGTTAGTATGGATGAGGTGATGAGGGTGTTAGACGACATGGTTTCCCGGCAAAGGCAGCGCGCTTGATTGAGATGAGTTGATAGATAATACTGCCTTCATGCCGTCCCCCTGGGTGGTTATACCCACTTATAATGAGAAAAAGAATATCGAGCAACTGGTGCCCCGGCTGTTCAGTTTGGGTATGCAAAAATTGTCGGTTTTGATTGTGGATGACAGCTCGCCGGATGGCACAGGGGAGGCAGTGCGCCAGCTGCAAAAAAACTACCCCGCCTTATTTCTGGAGGTTCGTCCGAGCAAGGCTGGTCTAGGAGGAGCGTACGTGCATGGCTTTCAATATGCCCTGGAGCACGGCGCCGATGCCGTGCTGCAGATGGATGCCGATTTTTCCCATGATCCACAGGATGTACCGAAACTTTTTTCCCAGCTTGATAGCTATGACTTGGTCATTGGCTCTCGCTATGCCCATGGCATCAGTGTAGTTAATTGGCCGCTACAGCGCCTCCTAATTAGTATTGCGGGCAATGTCTATGCCAGCTTTATTACCGGACTACCTATTAAAGATGCCACCGGCGGTTTTAAGGCGTGGCGAGCCGCTACGCTGCGGGCTATTGATTTATCACAGGTACGCGCCGATGGTTACGGTTTTCAGGTGGTTATGAATTATTACACCTGGAAATTAGGTAAGAGAATTATAGAGGTACCGATAATTTTTACCGAACGCCGCGTTGGGCAGTCCAAGATGAGTAATGCCATTATTCGTGAAGCCTTAGTTTTGGTATGGAAATTGCGGCTGTTTGGAAAAGCTTAGGGCAGGATCAAAGGTATCTTGGTGCACTGCTATTGATATTATTGGTATCAATAGCCCCCTTGTTGGTTGGTCGTTTCTACGCTGTCGGCGACATGCGCGATGTGTACATTCCGCTGGAATTATTTTTTCAGCAGGAGTTGCGCGCTGGCCGCTTGCCGGTTTGGCAGCCGGATGTCGCCTGGGGGTTTCCCGTCATGGCGGCGGGGCAAATCGGCTTTTTTTATCCTCCCTTATTAATTGGCCGCTGGCTGCTTCCGATCTGGATCTATTTGCCACTAGTCATGGCCGGCCATCTGCTGGCCGGCTCGGCTGGTTTATATAAGTACATTCGGCGACTGGCACTATCGCCTGGCGCGGCGTTCATTGGGGCCTTGAGCTTTGGGCTCGGCGCATATTGGTGGCAACACCTGACACAGCTAAATATTTTTTTAGCCGTGGCGTGGTTACCCTGGCAAATGTTATCAGCCTACCAGCTAGCAACCGGGAAGTCTCTGTCAGCTCGCCGGGCCGCTATCTTCGCGCTGCAGTTGGGAATGCCTTTTTTGATTGGCCAAATTCAAATACCGGTACTGATGGCTGCGGTGGCCACAATTTACTTCCTGTACTTACGCGCCAAACACAGGCAGCAATGGCGCCGGCCGCTGCTGGCCGCATTCAGTATTGCGGTTGTCGTCGCCTTGATTGCTGCCGTCCAGCTCTTGCCCACCTGGCAGTTGGTGCAGCAATCATCGCGCGGTGTGGATAATGATTTTGCTATTGACCGCGCTAACCAGCACAGCTATCCCCTCTATCATTTGCCCACGCTACTCTTCCCCCGCTTCTATGGCACCGATGATACGTACTGGGGCAAACGCCTAGAAATAGAGTATGGATTCTTTATCGGCACACTATCACTACTCTTAGCTATTTTTGCCTGGATTTATGGCAGTGTATTAAAAACTAAGTCGGCTACTCACCACCAACTACTCACTACTACCTTTAAGTTCATGAAGTGGCTCGCCCTGATTACGTTCTTGTTAGCGCTGGGTAATCTGTCTCCGTTTCGTCTGATTAAAATTGAGCCCTCGTTATGGATTTTCTCCGCCCCCGCCCGCTGGTTGCTCTTTACTTCTTTGGCTTTATCTGTGTTAGCCGCCTATGGTTATGAATTACTTGCCGGTCAGGCAGAATTATTTGCCAGAATGGTTAGAAGAACAGGTATTGTATTAGCGGCCCTGGTGGCTGGCTTCAATGGCGTACTTTTGGCACTGACCGATGCACGCAGTGAGGCGGTATTTGCCTTAATCAGCCGACTGGTGCCGAGTGACCTTCTGTCGCTTCCGCCAGCCTATTATGTTGAAAAAGTGTCTTTGCTCTTGGCCAGCGCTCGCCTGGCTTCTGTCAGCTTACTTTCCCCTTTTACTGTTCTGCCAATGATAATTATTTTAGCCTTACCGTGGCTTTTGTGGCGACGGCACGGACGGACAATCTTGCTGGCACTGGCTGTTGGCGAGCTGCTGCTGATCGCCGCCACGACCGTGCCAGTTACTTCTTGGCAAAAGATATTGTCGCCGCCGGCAACGGTTGCGGCACTGTCTAACAATATAACGAGCGGCGCCGCGCGGATTTATACAATTCGTGAAGGCGGCGACACCGGAGCATTCTTTACTAACCCCGCTTCTCGCGCCAATGCCACTGGGCGGGAACTACAGCGGCAGTTGCTCGTACCGATGATCAGCGCCCAATTTGGCATCCCCGGTGTAGAATGGCCGGCAGCATTAGACATTGCTGCCCATACCAGGGCTTTAAACCGACTGCGCCACGAAGAAGGTTACGCTATTCAGGAGTTTGCTTTAGCCCGTCATCTAAATATTGGTGCGGTGCTGGCACCGCGCGGATTAATTAGTCTGCCCGAGGCGACCTCAAAGAAGATGAGTGGACCAGTAGATATTTATGAGCTTAATTATTCTCCCCGTTTTGAAGTATTGGACGAGCAGGGAAGAGCGCTTGACGCCCGCATTGAGCCGCAACAAACCGTGCCCAGCCAATTACGACTAATAGTTGACGCTCCGCAGGCCGGACAACTATTAATTCGCGATACATGGTTTCCCGGCTGGCAGGCAACCGTTGATGGGCAAACTGTGTCAGTAGTAAAAACAGCCGGCTTCTTTCGAGGCTTGTCCCTGCCGAGTGGCCGCCACGTAGTGGCAATGAACTATAATGCTAGTATTGTCTATAGTGGCGCTCTGCTCACCGCTATGGGTCTGATAGTGTGTCTGGTTGTCCTCACTAAAAGTAAATCACCATGAAATTACTATTTTCAATTCCCAGCGGGTATCATTTGCGCGAATTGGTAATGCCTTTGCGACGCTTATTGGAAGCAGACACTGCGGTCGACAAGATTTATTGTCTAACCCCCGGCGCCCGTTGGCGGGAACGATTATTCAGCGACTACTCCGATAAATTTGAGTGGCTGGCCAATCCCGCCACCCTAGCCGATCATCACCGGCTCTTGCAGCGCTTACAGCCTGATTTAATTGTGACTGATACGGTGGGACATGATGCCAAGGACTATCCAATTCTTCAGGCCGGACTGGACCTATCCATTAAAACACTGACATTTATTGCTAGCTGGGATAATGTCTGGAAAATTGCTCGACTGATAAAGTCAGGTACGCCAGTGGCGGTCGCCGACCAATTCATTGTCTGGAATGAGATGATGCGCGATCATTTGTTAAGAACTTTTTCCAATCTGGCCGCCGATAGCGTGGCGGTTATTGGCGCTCCTCGTTTGGACTATTTCTGGCACCAAGAAAAAATTCCGACTAAGCAGGCGCTCTATGATTGGCTGGGTCTAGCTGATGAGCGTCGGCCTCTTATTCACTTTGCCACCACTGAACTCTATCCCATGGAGTACGTAGTCAAGGTGGTGGCCGAGGCCGTGCGGCAGAAGCAAATAAAACAACAGCCCTATTTTTATGCGTCCGTCCATCCCGGCGGTAATATAGTAAAGCACCAGGCCCTAAAAAAATACGGAGCGGTGGTGCGATTGGCATTTGGCCGGCAGGCCGACGCTCCTTTGCCCGAATTTGCCTATAATCCCAGCGAGCAGGATATCTATATGTTGGTCGCCTTGTTTAAGCAAGCCGATTTGCTCATTAATCACTCGTCCAGCACGGCCTTGGAGTCATTAATTGCTGGCACACCGGTAATTAATGTTAAATACGGCCAGTCTTTTGATTGGTGGCGATGGTATCGCTCGATGGTCTATCGGGATTTTAAACAACATTACCTTGATTTAGTAGCCGATGGAGCAACCTATGTTGTTAGTAGTCCTCGTCAGCTGATCACTGCCGTTCAGCAGGCGCTCGCTAATAGGGTCAAGGATGAGGGTGCCCGTCAAGCGACAGTAAAACGCATGATTACCACCACCGACGGTACCGCTAGCCAAAAGGTGCTTAATCTGCTAAAAGAGGTGGTTGAGTCTTAATTGATCAGTATCACGTATCTAGTATCATGTATCAAGTATCAAGTATCAAGTATACAACGTCGAACAATAGAAATAACGCAATTGTGTACTCACTTGGAGAAAAAAGGTGAGCGAATTATTCGTCGTTGCCGTATCACGATACTTACTACCTACCACTTAATACTTTCTACCATATGAGAGGAGTTAT
>CAZUSC010000054.1:0-5215 GCA_964622915.1 uncultured Candidatus Saccharibacteria bacterium
GGTCTGAACACAATGTGTGACTCACGATGCTCTTGATAGCCCGCTCTAGTGATAATAATAAAACGGCTCTGGCGACCGTTGGAGCCTTTTACGTGGTCTGTTTGACTATGGCCGCGGGAGCTTTATGAGCGGACCGCTCTGCCTTCTTTTGCTGATGGTCTTTGAGCTTTTGGAGTTGCCCGCCGACTGATTTTTTGAGCACTATATTATCCTGGCGTTCCGCAATCGTCAGCAGGTCTTCTAATACCTGGATATTACTCGGTTCCGTATTATGGGCGCGCTGCAGCGATTCTAGTGCCAAGATTAAGTGCCCGCTCTCGAGCGCGGCGTGTCCTAGGCTGGCCTGCGCGCCGGGAGCTTTGTCGCTAATCTTGAGAACCTGCTGAAATATTTCGATAGCTTCTTCCCATGATTCCCGCTGTAAGGCCGTCTGTCCTAAAATCATATAAGCCTGGGCGTCTTGAGTATTTTTTGCTAAGTAGGGCACCAAAATATCTTCTACCCGGGCCAGCTCTCCCTTTTCCAAAGCCAAAGATGCTCGCCGCAATGAGTCATTGGATTCTGGCTTAGTTCTCTGCAGAAAATGGGTAATCTTCCCCGGCGAATGCGTTTGACCCGGAGTTTCCTCAATTGTGCCCGCCGTGTCCTCAACTGGTTTATTGACTAAACGGATCGTCGGCCCGGACGGTGAAGCATCTGGCTGTATTACTACGGCTGGGCTGTCCGACACGGGCTTTTTAATTTTTACCGTGGTGGGAATACTGCGGCTGACTTTCTTACCCCAAGAAGCTACTGCCGAACGGCGCCGCTGCCAAGAGCTGGCCGCCGACTGCGCCCAGCCGCCAGTTGGTTTACTGATGGTAGTTGACACTGCTGAAGCCGTCTTTGCTGGCAAATCAGCTGCCACCTCTGCCCGCTTAAGTTTTCTCTTAGTGCTGGCAACCAAGTCCTTGGTTTGATGGATAGTTCTGTTCATCAGAACGGGCAGCAACGCCAAACGGCTGCGAAATAATTTAACCTTTTTTGTTCCTGGATTGAGCACAGTATCCGCTTGGCGATAGCGCCGCCCGCTATGCTGAATGGCTGTTGATAGCTGCTCCCGACGAATCCTTAAGACTACACGAGATACTACTACAATAATTCCCCCAAAAGCTACAAAAAAGAATAATGGTGGCAGGATGTCGTAGAGCATTAGTGAGAAGAAATATTGAACAAAATAGTTGTCTGTAAAGTTGTTATTTGCGTGCCACTAAAAAACGCGCGCAGTGTTAAAAAGGAAAGGAAGGAAATAGTTATAAGTACATCCTAACAGCACTTGACGTTTTCGCCAAGTGCTTAAAGGTGAATTTATAAACAGTTTATCCCCTCTAAATAGACAGGCGGGAGAATTCGCGGACGGAAATGTTCTCTCCTAACTCTTGAATGGCTTCGGCAATTATGGCTTGAACCGTTTTTTTTGGATCTTTCACGAAGGGTTGGGTCAGCAAAGCGCGCTCCTCCCGGTATTTCTTGAGCTTCCCCTCAATAATCTTGGCCTGAATCTGCGGCGGCTTTGGTTGATCGGCTAATTGTTTTTCAGCCAGCTCCTTTTCGGCCTGCAGCTCTTCGGCTGACACTTGCG
The DNA here is from genome assembly GCA_964622915.1 of uncultured Candidatus Saccharibacteria bacterium. GTDB lineage: Bacteria > Patescibacteriota > Andersenbacteria > UBA10190 > UBA10190 > CAZUSC01. The sequence goes on from CAZUSC010000054.1 coordinate 1,622, forward strand.
ACGGATCGACAACCAAAGGATCCATGGCGGCAATATGTAAAGCGATACTATGAGCCAGCTCCTGAAACTTGGCGTTGCGAGCGACAAAATCTGTTTCGCATAACAAAGACACCACAACAGCTAATTTGCCGTTAGTGTGCACATAGGAAGCAATGACACCCTCGCGCGTGGCTCGGGTGGCTTTCTTGGCCGCGGTGGCTTTGCCTTTGCCCCGCAACCAGGTAATAGCCTTATCGATATCGCCGCCGCTCTCCAACAACGCCTGCTTGGCATCAACCACGCCGGCGCCCGTGCGGGCTCGTAATTCTTTAATTTGCTCCATGGAAATAGCCATAGAATGAATTATGAATAATGAATCAGGAATTAAGCAATAATTTCCAATTTCTATTTTCTAATTTCTAATTTCTAAATACTGGTTACTCGTTACTCGTTACTCGTTACTCGTTACTAATAACTTGCCCCCGGGCGGCTATAATAGCCCGAGCAATCACATTGACGATCAAGTCTATTGAGCGCACGGCATCGTCATTGGCCGGGATAGCATAATCAACTAAGTCTGGATCGGCATTCGTGTCAGTGACGCCGATGACGGGAATGCCCACACGTTTGGCTACGCGAACGGCGAGGCGTTCGTCGTGGGCACCAACGACAAAGAGGGCGGCGGGAATAGTCTTGAGATTCTTTATTCCTTCCAATACCAGCTCTAGCCGCTGCATTTCTTTGCGGCGGACTGATTTTTCCTTCTTGGTTAATTTAGCCACCTGTACACTGTCGTCAGTTCTTTTTAATTCATCCAGCTTTTCAATACTTTTTAGAATAGTGGAAAAGTTGGTCAGCGTCCCGCCCAACCAACGCTTGGTTACATAGGGCTGGCCGGCTTCTTCGGCGTATTTGCGCACAATGGCCTTGGCCTGGCGCTTGGTGCCAACAAACAGAATCTCCGTGCCGGGGGTAGCGGCCAGTCGATAAGCAAAGGCGGCCGCTTGGCGCAGGTTGGTTAAAGTATGCTCGAGATCAATTATTGCTACCCGGTTGCGTTGCATAAAAATATGCTGCTCCATTTTGGGATTACGCTTGCTGCGCTCATGCCCAAAGTGGACACCGGCTTCTAACATGGTCACTAAATCGGGTAAAAATTCCTCTATTTTATTATCCGGTATGTCGTTGGTCTTTGTGGCAACTTGGGCTTGCGTCATAAATTTCTCCTTAGAATTACCTCCCCGCAAGCATTATTCTCTTTTCTTCTGGTGCCCGCTGTTGGCCAGCAGGAGGAGAGAAGAAAGACTAAAAACGAGAATAATACCTGGAGTGTGAAATTAAACTGCAATAGGCGTGATAGTACGACAATGACTTGCAAAAATCAAGAGCGGATAGTTAGTAGTGAGTAGTTGGTAGGTTGTAGGTTGTAAGACACGCTTAATTTGCATTATTCACCAAGTTCATATTAAAGTGATGTTTCAGTGCGTTTATAAGCGCGCTGACAGATTTAAAGATACTTGTATGAAAAAAGATATCCATCCTCAATACCATAAAAAAATAACTGTTACCTGCTCTTGCGGCACTACCTGGAAGACCGGGTCGACTGCCGGCAGCCTGACGGTTGAGGTCTGCTCTAACTGCCATCCTTTTTACACCGGCAAGCAAAAATTAGTGGATACGGCCGGACGGGTGGAGCGATTCCGTCAGCGCCAACAGGCCACTGATACTCGGCAAAAGAAGGCTAAAAGCCAGCCAGCCTCCCAGCCGAAAAAAGACAGCAAGGGTAAAAAGAAAGCGAAAATAGTAAAAATAGGTTAACGATTGAGCCCTAAAGAATACGGTATACTTAAACCCTAAGTAGACCGTATTTTGAGCATACTTACTACTTGCTACTTCATACTTGATACATGCATATTCCCTCAATCCCCGATCTTCAAAAGGACATCGACCGCCTCAATCAGGAGATGGCAGAGCCGGCTGTTTTACAGCAGGGCGCCAAAATGAAAGAGCTGGCCGGTGAGCTCAACCAAAAAAAGGACCTGCTGGCGGCCCTGCAGGCACAGCAAAGTATCCAAAAAGAACTGCATGACCTGGCCGACATTCTCGAGCACGAGCCCGGTCCTGATTTGCGTCAACTGGCCGTTGAGGATAAGGAGAAATTGGCGACTAGGCTTACAGAAGCTAACCAAAAAATAGCCGAGCTGTTAATGCCGGTAGATCCTTTGAATCAACGGGACGTTATCATGGAATTTAGAGCCGGTGCCGGCGGTGATGAGGCCTCTCTGTTTGCCACTGAACTTTACCGGGCTTACGGGCGCTATGCCGAGAAGAGGGGCTGGAAAGTCAATCTAATCAGCCAATCCAGCAATGAGCAGGGCGGCTATAAAGAGCTAATAGTAGAAATTTCGGGTAATAATGTTTTTGGCGAACTAAAATATGAACGCGGTGTCCATCGAGTTCAGCGCGTTCCGCAAACGGAAAAAATGGGCCGTATCCACACTTCCACTGTCACGGTAGCCGTGCTTCCCCAGGCCGAGGAAAGGGATTTGGAAATTAAGCCGGAGGACCTGCGTATTGATACTTACCGCGCCAGTGGCGCTGGCGGCCAGCACGTCAATAAGACCAGCTCGGCCGTTCGTATTACTCACATACCTACCAACACGGTGGTAGCTGTCCAAGATGAGCGCAGCCAGCATAAAAATCGCGATAAAGCGATGAAATTGTTACGTTCCCGCCTGCTGGACCAGCAGGAGCAAGAACGCCACGCTAAGCAAGCCCAGGCCCGCCGCAGCCAGATTGGCACTGGCAGTAGGTCCGAAAAAATTCGCACTTATAACTTCCCCCAAGACCGCATTACCGATCATCGTTTAAAACAATCCTGGAGCAACATTCCAGGTGTGTTAGAAGGCAATTGGGAAGATATATTAACAGCCCTAAAAACAGCTGAACGGTCTATTAAAAATGACAATTAAAGAAGCCATAACAACGGCTCGCAGCAGCCTGGATGAGATCAGCGATGCCCCGGACTTAGATGCTGCCTGGCTGGTGCTTAAGGCAGTCGATCAGCAAGATAATGCATGGCTAATTAGCCATGGGGACTCGCCACTCACCGCCTCGCAGTACACTCTTTTTCAAGACGGTCTGGCCCGCCGAAAGGAAGGAGAGCCACTGGCCTACATTTTTGGTCATTGGGATTTCTATGGACGTCGTTTTTTTGTGACATCCGACGTGCTTATTCCCCGTCCATCTAGCGAACAATTAATTGATACAGCTTTAGAAAGAACAAAAGATCTGAACAGCAAACTTGGTCGTAAAATTACTGTATGGGATTTGGGAACTGGTAGCGGCATAGTTGCTATAACGCTGGCTTTAGAATCACCGCTGATTGAGCATATTTTCGCAACCGATATTTCTGCGTTTGCTCTGGCCGTCGCCGCTAAAAATGCCCGTCAGCACGGTGTAAATAATAAAATAACTTTTTTGCTGGGCGACATGTTGGAGCCCGTTTCAAACCTCAAGATAGATTTACTGGTAAGCAACCCTCCATATTTACCCGCCGAAGCTTTAGCGAAGGCTGGATGTTCCGCTGAAACCCGTGGTCTCAACTTTGAGCCA
>CAZUSC010000055.1:0-3585 GCA_964622915.1 uncultured Candidatus Saccharibacteria bacterium
TAACGAGAAATTTACCAGAGGGCACCTCTTTTCGAGCAATGTCGATCATCTTGTCAGCTATATCAATACCGATAACCTTTAGACCCTTTGAAATGAGGTATTTCGATTTTGTGCCAGCTCCGCAGCCAACATCTAACACCAGACCGCCTGGCTTTAGCAGAGAAACAAATTTGTCTGTGCTTTCTACCCACCAATTATCTGACTGGTGGTCTTGATGCCAATCTTCAGCAATCCGGTTGTATGTTTCCTTGAGTTTAACAGTGTTATCTATCATGACACTTTTTGAATTTTTTTGCACTTCCGTCCCACTTCGCCCAAAGGGCTACGCGGGACTTCGCTCTCCTATCTGCATGATGAGGTTCATCGGCCATGGCAGTGTTTGAATTTTTTTGGCGTTCCGTCAGCTTTGGTCGCTCCGCATGGGCAGGGGTCGTTGCGACCGACATTTTTGTACGGATTTTTAAGGGGTTGATCGGATGATTCGGCGGCGCTGGAGCTTTCCGGCGGCGCAGCAGCCGCGGTGGTAGCCGGGGCAGTTTGTCCAATTGCATCAGCAATGCGATGAGGAGCAGTGGCTGATTGGTGGATGGCTTGGCCGCTTGTCTGTTCGCTTCTAACTGCTTCAGCGTGGAATATTGTTTCAACTAAAGTACCTTTAATTGTGCTAATTAGTTCGCTGAATAGCCGGTGTCCTTCTTTTTGATATTCAACTAGAGGATCTCGCTGGCCATAACCGCGCAAGCCAATGCCGGTGCGCAGATAATCCATCGTGTCCAAGTGATCCATCCAATGCAGATCAATCGCCCGCAGCGCGGCGGCAATTTCCAGTTGTCGCAAGCTGGCTAATGTCATCTCCCGCTCACGGGCCTGCAGACGCTCGGCGAGCAGGGAGTTAACAATGTCACTTAACCTTTCCTGACTCACTTTTGGTCCCTCGGAAGCAGCCTCATCCAGCGTAGTTTTTAATTTGGCGTGAACGGCGGTCAATGGCTGGCGAGTGAGCGTATGGACGACTTCCGCTATTTCCTCGGTTGACCAGCCCTCGGGCGCACCCTCGCCGGTGTGCGCGGCTACTAACTGCTTAGATTGTTCGGCGATTAATTCCAGCACCCGATCATGAATATCTTTAGTGGCTTGATTGGGTTCTTTCCATTTGCCGTCAGCCAGGAGCGAGCGGCGCAGTGTGTAGATGGCATTGCGCTGCCGGTTCATAACGTCGTCGTACGACAAAACCTGCTTTCTCATATCGAAATAATGTCCTTCCACTCGCTCTTGGGCGCCTTCCAATGCTCGACTGATCAATTTATTTTCAATCGCTTCGTCTTCCGATACTTTGAGGCGCTGCATAATTGATTTCATCCGTTCGCCGCCAAAAATACGCATGACATCATCTTCCATGCTGACATAAAATTGTGACTCGCCAGGGTCGCCTTGGCGGCCGGCGCGGCCGCGCAATTGATTATCAATACGGCGCGCTTCATGCCGCTCTGTCCCCAAGACGGCCAGTCCCCCAGCTGCGGGAACCTCCGGTCCCAACTTAATGTCTGTTCCGCGTCCGGCCATGTTGGTGGAAATAGTTACCGCCCCTTTTTGTCCGGCTTGGCTCACTATTTGCGCCTCTCTAGCATGATGTTTGGCGTTCAAGACTTCGTGAGTGACGCCCTCGCGCTGTAACAGCGTTGATAAATATTCGGATTTTTCAATAGCGATTGTGCCTACTAACACGGGCTGGCCACGCCCGTGATATTCTTTGATGGCGTTGACCACGGCCTTAAATTTCGCCGGCTCGTTGATATAAATGCGGTCGGGTTTGTCGTGGCGCACGGCCGGTTGGTTGGTAGGAATAACAACTACGTCTAGATTATAAACTTTCTCAAACTCCTCGGCTGATGTGACGGCCGTACCAGTCATGCCGGCCAGGCGCTCGTATAATCGAAAATAGTTTTGGAAAGTTATGGAAGCCAAGGTACGGCTTTCTTGCTGGACGCTCACCCTCTCTTTGGCTTCTAAGGCCTGGTGCAGACCTTCGGAGTAGCGCCGGCCCGCCATTAGTCGTCCCGTAAATTCATCGACAATAATCACTTGATTGTCTTTGACCACATAATCCTTGTCGCGGTGGTAAAGTGTGCGTGCCCGCAACGCCTGCTCTAAATGATGCACAAAACGCACACCTTTATCAGCGTAAATATTATCAATGCCCAAACGCTCTTCGACGAAAGAAATCCCGTCGTCCGTCATGGTGACCGCTCGCCGTTTTTCATCGACATTGTAATGCTTGTTTTCTTCCAGCGTGGGTACCAGCCCAGCAAACTGGGAGTACAGTTGTGTTGATTCGGCATCGGGCGCTGAAATGATCAACGGCGTTCGCGCTTCATCGATTAAAATACTATCCACTTCGTCGATCAGGGCGTAATACAACCGGCGCTGGACCATGTTGGCCAGGCTCTGCGACATATTATCACGCAAATAATCGAAACCGAATTCATTATTCGTGCCATAGGTGATATCGCTGGCATAAGCAGCGCGCTTGGCGGCGGAAGTTTGGCCGGTTTCAATAACGCCGACAGTCAAGCCCAAGAAGTTGTAGATCGGACCCATCCACTCGGCATCGCGGCTGGCTAGGTAATCGTTAACGGTTACCAGGTGTGCCCCTTCACCCGCCAAGGCATTTACCACCAGAGGAAGGGTGGCGACCAATGTTTTTCCCTCGCCAGTTTTCATTTCTGCAATATTGCCCTTTAACAGCGCGAGCCCTCCCGTTAACTGCACGTCAAAATGGCGCATTTTAATTGTGCGCGTCGCTGCCTCCCGCACGGCCGCAAAAATTTCCGGTATGGCCTTATCAATCTCCGCCCGCGGCTGGCCTTGCCACTTTATAAGGTATTGTTTGACTTCGGCGTCCGACAGCGCTTTGAGCGGCTCGCCTAAAGCGTTAATTTTACGAACGGTATCGAAATACTTATCCGCCGCTTTTTCGTGCCGCGACTTACCGGCCAGTCCTAGTTTCGAAAATAATGACATGCGCTTAGAGGTGATGCTTCTTTTTCTTGTCGTGTTCCTTTTCTAATTCGTGTTTGATGGCCAGGATTGCTTGGTCGATACCGTCTTGCGCCGATTGGGCGACACGCTTGGCGTGCAGCACTTTTTTACCACGCTTAATATTGATTGTGCAGGTAACCACCTGTCCTTTGTTGTGGTGGTGGTCGTGTATTAGTGTGACATCCACAGTGTAAGGCGGCAGCAAGTGCTTATGCAGCCGATCCAATTTTTTATCCAGCTGTTGATGGTCGAAGTCTGATAATGATAGGTTTTCGGTCCGCAAGGCGTATTTCATAGAGTAAAGCCTTCAAATGAAAGCGAATTATGAATGAGGAATGAGGAATAATGCATAAAGTTTATTTATGAATAATGAATTAGGTAATAAAGCTTGATCAATCGCCGGCCTCTATTACTGGTTACTCGTTACTCGTTACTCGTTACTCGTTACTCGTTACTCGTTACTCGTTACTATTTTCTAATTTATTAATTTCTAAATTACATTGTTCCGCTTTGCCAGTGCTAAATCAACTTCCCTTTTGATGGCGG
>CAZUSC010000056.1:0-4441 GCA_964622915.1 uncultured Candidatus Saccharibacteria bacterium
CAGTGCGAAATGTGCCTAAAGAAGTATTAAGTAGAATGTATAAAGTAGCAAGTAACAAGTAGTACGTATCAAGTAGAAAGTATTAAGTATGCGAACGCGCGCGCCATACTTTCTACCATATACTTTCTACTTTCTACTAAAATAATACCTGATACTTTATACCTGCTACTTGCTACTAAGTATTTGCTACTTTACTATGTGCTGTCGGGCAAAATCCCAGCTGGCGCCGATTTTTTTGCCAGGATTAAAGATGTTGTGCGGGTCAAAAATCTTCTTGGTTTCCTCGAACAGTCGGTATATTTCGGGACCATACATTTTGGGCAGGTAGTGGCTGCGGATCAGGCCGTCATTGTGTTCGCCGCTCATCGAACCGCCAAACTCAAAAACTAAATCGTAAACCTGCTCGGCTAAGCGGGGGATAATCTCTTGCTGCCGGGGATCAGATAAATCCATTAGCGGAATAATATGAAAATTAGCATCGCCGACATGGCCGGCGACCGTATAGAAAATATTGTACTGCTCCAGAATGGCATAAAGGCGGGGAAGAAATTCAGTTAGTTGCGTAGGACGAATAATGAAATCGTCAATAAAAGGCACGGTCTGCTGGTGGCCAGAGGGCTGGCGCAACAGGTTGAAGCTTTCGTGTCTAATTAACCAATACTTGCTGATTTCTCCGGCGGAAGTGACCAAGCGAGTTTTAATTGGGTAAGAGCGGACACTCGCCTGGGCGGCCTGCGCAATTTTTTTAACCTCCTGGGCATCGTATCCGGTAAATTCAGCCAATAGGATCAACTGCGGCAGACCGCCAGTTAGCATTAAGCGTATTTCTGGCCAAAATTGTTTGGCGAGAGCCAGCAAGCTGTGCTGGCGGCGTCGAAAGAGCCGCGGCGCAAACTTAAAAGCCAGCTTCAGTGTTTGTTTATCATAAGACTCAAAACTTTCCGGCTTGTATCTTAGCACCCGCTGGACCAGCGCTGCCAAGTTTTTTAGGTCATTGAGAAAAATGACCAGCATGACTGCCTGCGGGCGGGGAGTTATTAGGCGAAAAGTAATTTCTGTAGTAATGCCCAAGGTTCCCTGCGAGCCGACAAATAATTTTGTCAGGTCAAAAATATTTTTATCCCAAACATCCCACAGGGCGTAGCCGGTGGAGTTTTTTGAAACGCGCGGTTTGGCCTGCTGCAACCGGTCATAGTTTTTATCCACGAGCTCGAAGACTTGCCGATAAATTTCTCCTTCAAAGTCTGGTTGCTGGAGTTTTTCTTGCAACTCCGCTCTGCGGAGCGGTTGCAGCAGATATTCATGGCTATCACTTAGAACTACTTTCAGACGCTTAACGTAGCGTTCAGTTTTGCCATAGGCCAGCGTTTTTTCTCCGCCAGCGTTGTTATTGACCATGCCGCCTAAGGTGCAGATATCTCGGGAAGCAGGATAGCTGGGCAGCAGTAAATTTTGGGCCTGCGCTGCCCGGGCAAAATCCCGATAGTATACGCCAGGTTGAGCAATGGCCGCCTCGGCGCGCACAGCCAGTACTTGGTTGAAGTGTTTGCTGACGTCAAGCAGGATTGATTCGGTGAGCGGACCGCCGCTCATGCAAGTTCCGCCAGAACGCACTGTTAAAGATAAATTGTTTTCTCTATGCCTGTTGACATAACCCACCAGTGCTTGAATCTCTGCGCTGTCGCGCGGCGTTACAACGGCGCGCGGCACAACTTCAAAAATGCTGGCATCGCGGCTGTATTTTTTTAGCGGCGCTTGATCGCTAATAACCTCATCTGCCAGGATCGCTCGCAGCTCTTCCTCCAACTTCATGCTGTCAATAATACCACCTACAAATTAGAAACCAGAAATTAGAAACTAGAAATTAGGTATTGCAAAAAGATTGCTCTTGCGACTAGATTGTAATGGGGATACCCTTAAGGGCATGAAATCACTGACAATTTTCGTCACCGTCGCCATTGTAATTGTTATTATTGTTGCGGCTCTGATGGTGTTCCGCTCCACGCAAGAGAGCGCGCTGCCCTTGGAAGATTACTCGCTGGAGGAGCAGTCCGGAGATTCTCTCAACGCTGACAACAATCTTAATCAATTTTTGCAGGAGGAGCCGACTGACGGTCCCCCTGTTCTAACAGTTTCTGGGACGCCAGGTGTCAGCCCTAGTCCAACTACAAGCAGTGTGGCCAACGAGGGTGTAACAATTTCTATGACCGACACAGGCTTTTCTCCAAGCAAAATTACTATTCCCGCTGGCACAACAGTAACGTTCACCAATAACGGCCAGGCTCTCCATTGGCCGGCCTCTGCCGTTCATCCCACTCACCAGCTGTTGCCTGGTTTTAATGCCAAGCGCGGCTTGAGCACTGGCGAAAGTTATGCGTTCACTTTTACGAAGGCAGGCGACTGGCCAATACACGATCATCTCAACCCCAGCTCCACGGGCACAATTACCGTTCAGTAAATAGAAATTAGAAACTAGAAACTAGAAGTTGGAGATCAACTCAAAACGCAAAGGTCAAAAGTGAAAATTACAATTCAAAACTCAAAACTATTCACGGACGGCTATTTTTGATTTTTTAGTTTAAGTTTTGCCTTTTGATTTTTGAGTTCGAGAATAGGGCTCTTATGTTATAATGATGGCTATGACATTGGAGGAAGGAGATAAAATTCTTCGCAACCTAGTTGAGAAGAAACTGATTACTATAGAAACTGCCAAGGCCGTGCAGGAAAAATTGCAAGCTGGCGGAGATTTGGTACAGCTGCTGGTAGGTGAAGGAATAATTAGTGCTGATCAGTTTAGCCAGGCCCAGGCGGTGGCCTTGGGGCTGCCATACGTGGACTTAAGTGACCTTACAATTCCGAAGGACGTCTTGAATGTTATTCCGGAATCAACTGCGCGGGGACACCTGATTATTGCTTACGAACAAACGGAGCAGGCGCTTAAAGTCGCCATGGCCGATCCCAATGATCGGCAGATCGTCGAGTTTGTGCGCAAGAAAGTGGATCAGCCGGTGGAGGTGGCGCTGGCTAGTGTGGAGGATATCCGCGACACCCTAAGCCAGTATCAAGAAACGCTGGCTACCGAGTTGCAGAACATTGTGCAGGAGGCGCAGGGAGTTGCCGTGGGCAGCGATGATTTGGGCAAGGCGGCCGAGGATCTGCCGATTATTAAAATTACCGAGTCCATATTAAAACACGCTATTTTGCAGGATGCTTCCGACATCCACATTGAGCCAATGGAAAAACAGATTGGCATCCGCTATCGCGTAGACGGCATCCTCAAGGATGTCCTGGTTTTGCCCAAGCACGTCCTGCCCGGCCTGGTGGCGCGCATCAAAATCTTGAGTAATCTCAAAATCGATGAGCACCGGCTGCCGCAAGACGGACGATTTAAAGTAGCCAGCGACGACTATCAAGTGGCCTTTCGTGTTTCAATTTTACCGGTGTTTGACGGTGAGAAAATAGTAATGCGCTTGCTCGATGAATCTGGGCACGGTTTGTCTTTGGACTCTATTGGCATGAGTGCGCGCACGCTGCAAATGTTTCGGCGGGCGATCACTGTTCCCCACGGGATGATATTAGTGACGGGTCCCACCGGCTCGGGCAAAACAACCACTTTGTACGCCGCTATGCGTGAGGTAAATAAGCCGGAAGTAAATATTAGTACTATTGAAGACCCCATTGAATACCGCATGGAGCGCATTAACCAAACTCAAGTGCAACCGAAGATCGGCCTAACATTTGCCAATGGCTTGCGATCCCTGGTGCGGCAAGACCCGGACATAATAATGGTTGGCGAGATTCGCGACGAGGAAACCGCTTCCCTGGCCATTAACGCCGCCCTAACTGGTCACTTAGTCTTATCTACCCTGCACACTAATAGTGCGGCCGGCGCCATACCCCGTTTGATTGACATGGCGGTTGAACCATTCTTGATTGCCTCAACCACCAATATCCTCGTGGCGCAGCGCTTGGTGCGAAAACTCTGCACCGAATGCCGTAAAAGTGCAAAGCTTGATAAAACAATAATGGATAGTCTCAACTTGGTGACTAATACCGATAGCTTGCTGGAAGTTTTGCAGCGCGAGCAAGCAGTCAAAAAGAATGTAAAGTGGGAAGATATACCCATTTATTTGCCGGCCGGTTGCCGTAAGTGCCATGATGGCTACCGAGGACGGTTGGGAATTTACGAAGTGATTGAAGTGACACCGGCCATTCAGAAATTAATTACTTCCAATGTTACCTCCAATGACATTGAAGCGGCGGCCAAGCAGGCACAGTCGATGGTAGCCATGTTCGAGGACGGCATTATTAAGGTTGTGCAGGGGGTCACTAGCATGGAAGAAGTGCTGCGCGAAGCTAAAGGGTAGAAAGTATCAAGTAGCAAGTAGTAAGTAGCAAGTAGTAAGTATTAAGAATTAAGTATTAATAATGACGACAGCTA
>CAZUSC010000057.1:0-4795 GCA_964622915.1 uncultured Candidatus Saccharibacteria bacterium
GGGAATCGAACCCGTTCCTCGTCCGTGACAGGGACGTGTAGCTGACCATTACACCATAGGCCCCAGAGCCATGCCCTGCTCAAATTTTTTCCGCTTCCGAATGAGGCAAGGCACTGTAGAAGTAGGATACATAAAATAATGCAGCTGTCTAGGGTCGATTGGGCTGCACTAGAGATATCTTACGAACAAGCCACATATATTTTCCCGGCCTGTTTCTCAGAGAGTGGTGGCGGCAGGAATCGAACCTGCGACCTGAGGCTTATGAGTCCTCCGCTCTAACCGACTGAGCTACGCCACCGTACAGGGTAAATGTAAAAGGTAATGCTAAAAAACCAAAATTTCAATCATAAAAAACAGCATCCCCTAAAGGGGTGCTGTGAAGTTGTTGCTTCCTAGAAGGAGGCTAACAAACCTTGTTTTGTGCTAGGTCGCTCTTGGTCTTGGCGATAACAAGTAGTGTGTGCTTCTTGATATGTCGGATGAACCTTTGGCGGCCTTGCTATCACTGTTCCGCTTAAAGAGGTACCCCCGCAACCCTTTTTCCGCTTAAGTTTGTTAAAAATTACTGACACAAAAAATTTAAATTTGGTTTAGAGGGCAATATATGGCTGCACTAGTTGCATCTATCGCCTTAACCAGATATAATGTGGTATTGACAATTCATATCGCGGGGTGGAGAAGTAGTATCTCGCCTGGCTCATAACCAGGAAACCGCTGGTGCAATTCCAGCCCCCGCTACATTTTCGAAGGACCTGATAGAATAGCGCAATGAAGCGAAGCTGGTTAATTTTTGGGTGCATTTTTTTGTTGGCAGCGTTCAGCCAAAGCCTAATTTGGCACTTTGGCACATTTACCGATGAAAAAACTTGGCTGGCCCGCGCCGCTAAACTTGAGCAGGATTTAAGTAATCCGCCCCAGCCTTTTGACCTGCGGCCATACTCGCAACATCCCGGCACGCCCGTGCTTCTGCTGGCTGTTTTGGCGCATAAGAACGGCCTGGCTTACGAAGCGAGCCTGCGTTTTGCCGTCAGTCTTATCAACGCCTTGGCGATTACCGCTATCTCTTTAATCGCCTATCGCTTAAAGCCGCACACGCTATTTTGGTTGGTGGCCGCTGGCGTGATAGCGGTCCACCCTCTATATGAAGGCGCCAGTCCCGTTGATGCCGTACTTGCCCCCCTGCTAACCGCGCTGGTTCTCCTGCTTATTCTTTACGGTGAGCAGCCGGCCAGTGCCACCCGGTCGTATGATTTATGGCTGGCAGTTGGATTGAGCCTAAACGGCGCTACCCGTATTCATTTCGCCCTCCTCTGGCTAACCCTGCCCGTCCTGCTGTTAATTTTTAAAATTAGCTGGTCTCGCTGGATCTTCATAATATCCCTAACGGTAGCCGGAACGTTCGCCCTTATTCCCCAACTGTGGTTTGCGCCCCTGGCTTTCATCCAATCCCTGCTCGATCAATGGGGATTTTTTAACGGCGCTTCCCTGGCCGGGAACACTGTTCATAGTCTGGGTTGGTCAGTCTTGTTATATATGCCGCTGGCTTTTTTATCCGGCCTAATCGCTTTATGGCTGTACTTTCAAAAAGCTTCTTTGCCCGCGCCGATTAAGTCAACAACACTTACCGTTCTGCTCACTAATACAATAATTGTATCAAGCCTGCTGCTACTGGCACGGCTGCAGTCGCTGCGCTATTTTATGCCGCTCATTTTCATTTGGGAAGCTCTCTTGCCCCTATGGTTGCTGTCACTCTGGCAGAATAAGCAAACCATCAGCAACAATAATGGTTCTGTCGACCGGCTGGTCCCGCTAATAATTGCCGCATTGCTGATTGGCGGACAGTTGTTTCTCCTGACTTACACACGGCTACTGCCCGATGGATTATCTTGATAAGATATAAATAGCTGATGTCTAATTTCACAATTTCTAATTTCAAACCATGCCCGGTTTCACACAGCAAGTGCGCCCATTGGTCGTCGTGATTCTGGACGGCTGGGGCATCAGTTTTGTGCCAGACGGCAACGCGATCATGACTGCCCCTACTCCTGTCATGGACTCCTTTGCGCAGTACTACCCCTGTGCGGCTATTTATGCGGGCGGTATTGAAGTGGGACTGCCGTGGGGTGAAGTCGGCAACTCGGAAACGGGACATCGCAATATCGGCGCGGGTCAGGTGCAATATCAATCCCTGCCGCTCATCGATAACACCATTACCAACAAGACTTTTTTTGCCAACCCCGTCCTGCTGCAGGCTATTAAACACGCGGCTGATAACAACTCCCAGCTCCATTTGATGGGTCTGGTTTCCCCCGGCGGCGTGCATTCGCACCTGAATCATTTGTTCGCCCTGCTCGAGCTCTGTGCCAAACAGCGGCATCGCGAGCGGGTCTATATTCATATGTTCACGGACGGACGCGACACCCAGCGGCAAAGTGCTCTGACCTATTTACAGCAAACCGAAGAAGCGATTGGACGCACGTCAGTTGGTGTGGTTGCCTCCGTCACAGGCCGATTTTATGCCATGGACCGTAATAAAAATTGGGAGCGTACCCAAGAAACTTACGACATGCTTACGGGCGGACCACGCCGGGCTGGTGCCCCGTCTGCCCGCCAGGCCATTGAACAATCTTATAAGCAAGAAGTCTTCGATGAGATGATTGTGCCGACAGCGGTTACCCACGGCGGCGAGCCAGTAGCGGTTGTACAAGATAACGACGCGGTCATTTTCTTTAATTTTCGCCCCGACCGCGCCCGCCAGCTAACGCAAGCTTTTGTGCAACCTGACCAAGTGGGTTTTGCGCCAACCAAGCGCCCCCAAAATGTTTATTTCGCTACGATGTCGCAGTTTGACACGACCATTCCGGCGCCGGCCGCTTTTATTGAACAAAGGCTTGATTACCCTCTGGCGCGCGTGATAGCGGAGGCGGGTTTAAAACAATTACATATCGCGGAAACAGAAAAATACGCCCACGTCACCTATTACCTAAATGTCGGCAACGAGCAACCATTTCCAGGTGAAGAGCATGTGATGGTGCCGTCTTCAGCAGCCCAGAGTTTTGCCGAAGAGCCGCACATGCAAGCCGAGGGCATTACGGACAGGTTGCTCCAAGAAGTACAAGCGGGAAAGAATGATGTTTATTTTGTGAATTATGCCAACGCCGATATGGTCGGGCACACCGGCAATTTTGCGGCTGCCCAAGAGGCCTGCGCCTATGTGGATTTTTCTCTCGGCCGGCTGGCCGAAGCCGTGTTGCCTTTAGGCGGTGCTCTGCTTGTAACCGCTGATCACGGCAATGCCGAAGAGATGATAAATATTGAAACTGGTGAAAATGAGAATGACCACAGCAGTAATCCCGTGCCACTTCATTTTGTCTGTCCAGCCCTCAAACGCAGCACCGCCAAAAGCGCCAGTGAAATCAACGAGATTTTTTCCTCACCCGTAGGTGTCTTATCAGACATTGCCCCCACTGTCCTAGAAATCCTCCATCTCCCCCAACCGTCCAGCATGACGGGGGTGTCTTTGTTGGGATCGCTGCGTTAAGCTGTCTGGGGCAACTTGGGATATTGCTGCCACCAATTTTGCGATTGCTCGTAAGCATAGCCGACTTGAAATAATTTTTCTTCCTGCCAGTGGGGAGCGATTAATTGCAGACCAACTGGCAGATCATTGGCGAACCCGCAAGGAACAGATAGAGCCGGCAGTCCCGCCACACTTATCGGCACAGTGAGAGCGTCGGCTAAATACATAGCTAGCGGGTCTTCAATTTTGCTGCCAAGAGGCCAGGCCGCTTCAGGCGAAACTGGCCCAGCAATAATATCAACTTCGCGGAAGGCCGCCTCGTACTCGCGCCGAATGAGCGTGCGGACTTTGGAAGCCTGCTTATACCAGGCGTCATAGTAGCCAGCTGATAGCACATAGGTACCCATCAAAATGGCACGTTTAACTTCTGGCCCAAATCCTTTGCCCCGAGCTTCCATATAGCGGCCGATCAAGTCATTAGCCGACAGCCTCATTGGTGAATAGCGAAGCGCATCGTAACGAGCCAGATTAGTGGAGGCCTCTGCTTTAGCAATAATGTAATAAACTGCAACGCCGGCTGGCGTCAGCGGCAAAGATATATCTTTAATTTCAGCACCTAACCCCTCCAATGATTTTATCGCGTGTTCAACGACTTTTTTTACTCCCTCATCCACCTGGTCGTTGAAAAATTCTTTCGGCACGCCAATCCTAATGCCTTTAATGTCCTGCCCACAGGCTGCTAAATAACTGTCCACTTCCTGCGGTGAACTAGTGGCATCCCGCTTATCCTGTCCAGCCAATACTTGTAGGATGAGTGCTGAATCTTTGACGGTGCGCGTGAGTGGACCCACCTGATCTAGACTACTGCCATACGAAATCACACCGAACCGACTAACCCTTCCGTAGGTAGGTTTTAATCCCACTACTCCACACATGCTGGCTGGATGCCTTATTGATCCACCAGTATCTGTGCCAAGTGCCGCTAGCACTTCTCCGCTCGCCACTGCTGCGGCTGATCCTCCGCTGCTACCACCAGGAATACGGCTAATATCCCAGGGATTGCGCGTCGGCCCATAGGCCGAATATTCAGTACTGGAACCCATGGCGAATTCATCCAGATTTGTCTTACCAACCATAATTGCTCCCTCACTCAATATTCTTTCGATTACTGTGGCATTATAGGGCGCTTTAAAATTCTCCAAAATTTTTGAACCAGCCGTGGTATGTCCAAAAGATGTACATATCATATCTTTCACCGCCAAGGGCAAGCCGGCT
>CAZUSC010000058.1:0-5420 GCA_964622915.1 uncultured Candidatus Saccharibacteria bacterium
GGCTAAATGAATGCCATTTTTTTCTAATTCGGATTCCATGTATTGATGCAAAACGTGCATGGCTTCTTCTGTATACATACCCTGCGCGATCGCTGTCTGATTAGTAATGATCACTAAAGCAAAGCCAGCTTTCTGGAATGATTGCAGGCCTTCGATCGCTCCCAGCGCCCACTCCCAGTCCTCTATTTTGTGCACGTAACCGCGATCAACGTTGATTGTGCCATCACGATCTAGGAAAGCCACTTTTTTTCCTGGACTAGTCATGATGATGCGAAATCATGCCTTGAATATCAGCGGTAGTAAGACCCACACTGCCAATTTTGCCAACGACGAAAGCACCGCCAGCATTCGCCAGCTCCGCCGCTTCCTGATGAGTTGCCCCGACTAAACGTGCCAGTAGCAAAACAGCCGCCGATGTATCACCCGCGCCGGATGGATCAAAAACTTCTACTTTATGGGCCTGCGCTACATGAACTTTAGTGCCATCTTTAGCCAAGACATAAATACCGCCAGCGCTTAGCGTCAGATAAACATCGCAATCTAACTTGTCGCGCAGGCCGGCCGCTAACTCTTCCGGCTGCTTGCCGCCCGACTCATGTTGATTAAAGCCCAAAATTTCATGCGCCTCTTTGCGGTTGGGCGAAATAAAATCCACTCCCTTAAAAAAGCTGGCGCGTGACGGCTTGATATCAGCTCCCACCAGCACTTTATTTTTTTGCCGCACTTTCATTATGGCCGCCGCCACGTTGCGCGTAACAGTGCCTTTGGCATAATCGGAAACTAAAATCGCATCGATACCTTTCTCGGCTTCGTCCTCTAGGGCCGCTATTAATTCATCTTCTACGGCGGAGGAAATATTATCAGTCTTTTCGTAATCAACCCGTAGCAATTGCTGGCTGCCGACAATGTGCCGGATTTTACGAATAGTCGGCCGGGAAAGGTCGCGAATACAAATAGCTTGATATCCTTCCTCACTAGCGAGCTGCTGCAAACGATCGGCCCAAATGTCGCTGCCGGTTGCGCCAATTAAAACAGTTGTTGCTCCCAGCATGGCTAAATTCTTGGCCGTGTTCCCTGCCCCGCCAGTGGCTTCTTTTTCTTCTTGGGCGGCGAGTATGGGGACAGGCGCCTCCGGGTTTAGCCGTTCTACTTTGCCATAGACATAATGATCTAGCACAATATCGCCGATCACCAGCACGCGGCGATTTTTAAAATGGTCCAGTATTTCCTTGGCTTTTTTATCGTTCATATTAATTTCTTCTAGGTTTGTTCGCTGAAGTTTTTAGGTAAGGCAGCTGGGTCTTCCAATATTTCACACAATAAATGGATGGCGTGCAAGTGCAACTCTTGAATGCGCGCCGTCTCTTTGGCGGGAGCCGCAATAACAAAATCCGCAACTTTCTTAAGTTCGCCCGCTAGCCCGGTCATCGCAATTACCGTCATACCATGTTCACGCGCGGTTTTGGCCGCCGCTAATATATTGGCGGAATTACCGGAAGTCGACAGCGCAATGAACACATCCCCTTCACGTCCTAAGGCCGCAATCTGCCGGCTAAAAATCTGCTCAAAGCCAAAATCGTTGCCAATGCACGTTAAAACGGCTCCATCGGCCGTTAGAGCCATTAGGGGATACGGCGGCCGATTGGATTTATATCGTCCAAGCATCTCATCGGATAAATGCTGGGCCTGGGCGGCCGAGCCGCCATTACCGGCGACGTACGCTTTTTTGCCATTGTAAAAAGCGGCGCTAACGTGCTCGGCCACCGCAAAAATCTGGGCATGAAAATCCTTTAATCCACTCAATGATTTCTGCAGCTGCCTGCTTTGCTTTTCCATTAACGCTTGGATTTTTTTCTTCTGGTCCATGGTTTTAATCTCGTTACTGGTTACTCGTTACTCGTTACTGGTTACTGATTACTGGTTATGCATATAATCGTCAAGAGCGCTCTGCCACGAGCGCATCAAGGGGCCTTTTGTGTTTACCAATACGCTATAGGCAGGCCGCTTGGCTGGTCGGGGAAATTCCGCCGAGGTGGTTGGTTTTACATCGGCGGTTTGGTCGGAATATTCGAAAATTTTCTGGGCAAAGTCGAACCAAGTGGCCTGGCCGCTGTTTACAGTGTGATAAATTCCACTCGGGTAGTTCTCTTCAATTAATGTTTTGGTGGCTATCGCCACGTCCTTGGTGTAAGTAGGACTACCATGTTGGTCACTAACAACGGACAGCGACGGGGTTTTTTTTGCAAGATCCAGCATTGTCTGAACAAAGTTTTTACCGTTTGGTCCATAAAGCCAGGCCGAGCGTTGCAAAATAAACTTAGGCTTAATGCCTATCAGGGCCCTCTCGCCGGCAAGCTTTGATTCGCCGTAAACATTTATGGCCGGACCGGGTGAATCACTTTCCGTATACCCGCCCGCCTTGTCGCCGGGAAAAACATAGTCAGTACTGTAATGAACGAGCAGCGCGTCGATTTCCTTAGCAACTTCCGCTAAATTCTTAACTCCGCCCTCATTAACAGAAAATGCCAAATCGCGATTCGTTTCTGCCCCGTCAACATCAGTATAAGCGGCTGCATTAATAACTACTTTTGGCTGCAGCTCTTTTAAAACCTCCCTGACTTGATCGGCATCTGTTATATCCAGTTCCTCCTTGTCCCACCCAATTGGTTGCCAATCCTCCAGCACTTTTACCAACATGCTTCCGAGCATTCCTCTGGCGCCCACAATAAGTGTTCTCATGGCCATAATTATATCACGCCTTTGAGGCCAATCTATTCTAATATCTATTCTAACCTAGTGTTAGAAAGAGGTCTATATGACATATAATGCCAATATATAACATATGGCTATGATGAATTCGCACCAGGAAAGCTATAAGGCTCTACTGTGCGGAGCATATAAAACCGCGCCGCATTAACTAAGAGGGTGTTTAATAACCTTTTTCGAGCGGAATTTTTTTAGGTTCGTGCGAAAATAACGACCAGGGAGAAGGCGTATCTGGAGATACGCCGCCGACGTGAGCGTTATTTGCAGCCGAATCCTGAAGAAATTACGGCCGGAAGGGGGTTATTAAACACCCTCTGATACACATTACCCAACCACACAACCGTCACCGCGGGGCTTCTAACTCAACGGTTTTTTCTTACTTACTATTTTGCTGTTTGAGCCAATCAATGATGTGATGGGCTCCATCGGCCACCGATACTTTTGGTTCGTATCCCAATAAATCCTTGGCCTTTTTTGTATTGGCAAAGGTAACTCGCATCTCCCCGGGCGGGGCATCGCGCATCTGTATTTTTGCTTTGCGCCCCGCCGCTTTTTCTAACGCTGCTATAAACTCCGTTAAGTCTACGGGGTCGCCGCGACCAAGATTGATTATTTCAAACTCGAGGCGCTTATCAATCGCCGCCGAAATGCCGGCCACAATATCTCCAACGTACGTAAAATCTCTTTGCCGATCTTTGGTTACTGTCAGGGTCTCGCCGTGTAGAATTTGCCGCGCGAAAATCATCGGCGCCATATCAGGCCGGCCCCAAGGGCCATAGACGCTAAAAAATCTCAGAATGGTAATGGGAATTCCATGCAGCCCATGCCACATCTCGCAGTAAGTTTCGGCCGCTGCCTTTGAGGCACCATAAGGTGAGTTTGGCCGCAGGGGATAACTAGTCTCCGCAAAGGGCGTCTGCTGGTCGTTGTATACGGACGAGCTGCCAGCAAATATTAATTGTGATATATCGTGTTTCTGACACATTTCGAGAACCCGCAGTGTTCCCATAACATTTACCATTGTGTAGCGGTCCGCCACTTTTAAGCTGACCGCCGGGTTAGCTAAGGCTGCCAGATGAATCACTTTGGCAAATTTTTCTTCCGCAAAGACCGTATCCATAAACGCGACATCTAAAATGTCACCAGTCAGCAGCCGCGGCCGCTCATCGGCCGAAAAAAGATTTGTTAAACGCTGTTCCTTCAAAGCAACCGGATAAAGCAGCGAATCAAAATTATCGAGCAGCACCACGTCGTGGTCTTGATCTAATAAAAGTCGAGCCAAGTGCGAGCCAATAAACCCCGCTCCTCCTGTAATCAATATTTTGCTCATTACTTTATTGTTTATCGAAAATAAAATTGTTGTCTGCTTCAGCTAATGCCGGCCATGCTTTATCTTTATCGGAAACGGTCGGGTCCGCAATCGGCCACTTGATATCAAGGGCTGGATCATTCCAAAGCACACCTCGCTCATGTTTCAATGAGTACTCTTCTGAACAGTAATAGATTATCTCGGCATTATCGGATAGTACGCAAAAGCCATGGGCGAAACCAATGGGAATGTATAGTAAATGCTTGTTGACAGCGGACAGGCGAGCGCTAACCCACTTACCAAACGTGGGGGAGCCTCGCCTGATGTCGACTGCCACATCAAAAATTTCACCAGCAATTACGCTAACAATTTTTCCCTGTCCGTGGGGGTTCAATTGATAATGTAACCCGCGTAACACATTGGCTGCGCTTTTAGAATGATTCACCTGTACGATATTGCCCTCAACCCCCTGTTCGAAAAAAACCGATTTTTTGATCACTTCTAAGAAGAATCCACGCTCGTCGGCGAATATTTCTGGCTCTATTAAGACAATATCCGGGATGTCCTGCGGAGTGAATTTGAACGCCATGATTATGCAGCTGCAAACTTAACATATTGACAATACCGATAAACGAGAGGTTCCGTCAATCTCCGAGGCGGCTGGGATTTCCCTGGGCGGGCGAAGGATCAAGGAGCTTACTTACCCTTTTGCTGTTTGACTAAAAAGTCGTCCACCCACTCGCGCGCCTTATCTGGTGGCAAAATCTCAACTGGTGCGTCTTCATTGCTACCCAGCTGATTTCTAATTTCTAATTTACTATTTCCCCGATTAGCCGCTTGGTGCGTCTTAGCGTAACGATCCTCTCCCATTAGGTATACCAGCACGAATAATGTGGCCACGATAACCAAAATTAATATGCTCCATTTTTGCTCTTGAGCCTGCGCCAGAGCGAAGCCGGCGCCCGCCCCAATAACAATATAGAGCACCAGTGAAAAACTTGAGATTTTACTTCTGGACATAAGCATTCAAATATATGTGCAATTTAAAGAGTCGTCAATGTTGCGTTTGTTAGTAATCAGTAACCAGTAACGAGTAATCAAGGACGAATAGTTAACATGTTATTAAATTACTGGTTACTCGTTACTGGTTACTCGTTACACGTTACTCGTTCCTCGTTACTCGTTACTTCTTTAACATAGCAATATAAGCGGACGGGGGGATAGCCACTGATCCGCCGGTAGCCAGTTTTTTCTTTCCCTTCTTCTGTTTCTCCAGAAGTTTTTTCTTACGTGTTACATCTCCTCCATATAGATGCCCGGTGACATCCTTACGCATCGCGGGAAG
>CAZUSC010000059.1:0-5240 GCA_964622915.1 uncultured Candidatus Saccharibacteria bacterium
CTTTCCGCTCGCTTATATGGCTTTACTACTGCTGGGCCGAAAGGATTTCTTACAAGTGGCAAGCTGCCTGGAGATTCTCGTTGGCAGTCATTGGTGTCGTTGGCATCATCGTGGGGACCATCATATCAAATTGGTGGGTAATGGGACTGGCGACGGTAACTTATCTCATTGGATTCGTCTGTCACGTTTATCTGGTGGAGGCCGTGAAACGCCATGATGACGAATCTGGCAGCACACGAACCCTTTAGATGTAGGGAGAAAAAATGGCTCTTTCCACACGAAGACGCAATGAGATTGCTTGGCAGTTTCTGTGTTTTAAGATCACCGAGTTGGACTTGTATCGGACGGACTTTAACAGCCCCCAAACCAGGCAGCAAATACGCGCGACAGCCGAAGCAATTGGCATTAAGTTTGAAGAGGCCATGGAGTTCGTTGCGGAAATTCTCCGTGAGACCAGTCAATAGCACACTGAACAGCAAAAAAGGAAACCGCGCTTATAAGTCCGTCCTTGCATAAGGGCGGTTTTTTCTGGTTATAAAAAATTTTGCTATATCAATTTTTTCAGTAATAAAAAGGATGAAACACAAGAGCATTTCATCCGACAGACGACATTACCACATTAGATTGGCAATATCAATGGTTTTTGATTAAAAAATTTTATGTATGGTTGGTTTGCATCTTGATTTTTGTAATCCTGGCGGTACACTTTTGTTTACGTTCATTATTACTACCCTGATCACTTAGGGAGACAAACCGATGAGATGGCCATTAGATATTCTGGATGCCTTTGCTTGTATTGTAGAAGTGGCTCCAGATCATCCGGTGGGTAAAGGAGATGTTATTCAGCTCCTGCTGGATGAAACTGCCAGAAGGGCAGTTTGGCGAGCAGATGGTGACTCTGGCCGACTGGCAGCTGCCTGCAATACACCTTTCACTCCCTTCGCGTCAGCAGTGGAAGGGCTAGGCAGCAAACGAGAACTCAGAGACTGCCATGTTACTTTAAAAGCCCAGGCGGAGTTGGGGCTTGAGGAAGCCGTCAATCGCTTCCATGGTTTTATGGAGAAAAACGCCCACCTTATCTGCGATCACTTCAAGGATCAGAAAATTAAGTATGATGATCATGAACGTATTAGCCGCTCGTGAGTGGCTCCGTCACAGCACTGTGGCGGTTTTTTCTTGGCATTGACGCTCAGATAGTCCGGACGTACGGTCAATATAACGCTACTGGTACTTTGTCCTTTGAAAAACCCCCTGAAGTAGTTGTCCTACCTGCCTAGGAGATAATCATGGTCGTCACCAAAGTTACTTTTGATAAACTTAGAATAGCTTCAACTACCAGCCATCTTCAAGCGCTTTGCTCGATTATAATCGACGAATGTCTGGCGATTCACGGCTTGAAGATTATTGAGGGCCCGCAGCGATCCTTTGTCGCCATGCCCACTTGTGAGCTAACTGACAAGTGTCCCAACTGTCATGGAAAGAATCGGCTGCGCGCCCGCTACTGCAACGACTGCGGTGGTCGACTGAATGAAAACCGTGCCCACACCCAGCCTGACGGGCGACAACATTTATTCTCGGACGTTTTGCATCCGATAAATCGTCAAGGCCGTGCTATGGTAGAAGAACCAATTTTGGAGGCCTTTGCTAAAGTATGCGCGCCACGTCAGGGTCGCGACCAGCAGGAATCATTGAGTAGTCCTGATCCTTCCGAAGATTTTGGGATAGGACTCACTAACTAGTTTTCCTGATGGCGCCGCAACACCTGATCGCTCTCCGGATATTTAACTGGAGTGCGATTTTTCTTGTCTAAAACATTAGTACTGACGCAACCGGAGGCGGGGAGCGCTATTGTCTCGCGCCGACAGATGGTGTATTACGAAATTAGTGTCATTGGTACCTTTGTAGGAGGAATAAAGATGTTTTCAACCCGAGAGAAAATTTATCTCGGCGTAGCTGTGGTTTGCGGAATACTCGTACTCCTTCTAGACAGCGGCCCGCCCGAAACTGTGGCGAGAATTGTGGGATTCTTAGCTTTCCTGATCTTTTTTTACTCAATTCTCTTTCCAAGAGGTCGAAACCAACCAAGGGTATCCGCTAAGAAAAAAAAATTTCGTTAACCCGTCTTGATCTTGAACCGACAAGGGCAAAGGCGGTTTTTTTAATTATGTCTGCTGCAGAAAAAAACTTGCTTGCCGGCTCTGCAGCACTGCCAACAGCGCTTTGTGCAATATTTCCCCTATGTTACAATTTTATTCATGGGACTCGAACGGGATCCGTCATCAATGGTGGTACCCTTAGGACCAGGAGACATTCCTCGGTCGCTAAGTTCGCAAGAAGGCCACGAACAAGCCTTGGAATCACTTGCGGCTGACTCTCCTTTCAAGCAAGTACTCGAAGAGATGGCGGAGCAAGAAATCACCGCCTTAGATTATTTGTTGAATCTTGGTGGTAAAGAGTTGCGCAGCGTCTTCCGGCGCGTTGATGACGAAAGTGGGGCAGCCAGTGCCTTGAAGAAGTGGCTGGAATCAGACGAGAAGGATAAAAAAGTCGCGGGTCAGGAATTTTTGGACAGTCTAGAGTAAAGCGGTCAAATAGAATGGAGTGGGCGGACAGTAAAACAATATTCACAATTTTTCATATTTTTGGTGCGGTCATTGGTGCCGGTGGTGCTTTTGCGTCTGACCTGATGTTTTTCCTGAGCGTCAAGGACAAGCGATTATCTAAAGTTGAGCTAGCCTTTATGCGTATCGGCAGTAAAATGGTTTGGGTAGGCCTTGGTATTTTAGCACTGTCTGGCATTGTCCTTTTCCTGCACAGCCCGGCTCAATACATGGCTTCGAGTAAGTTTTTAGCCAAGATGACGATTGTAGCTGTCATTATAATGAACGGGGTGGTTTTTCATACTATTCATCTACCCCGGTTTCATCGCCATAGCGACCATCATTTTCCTTCATCGGATGAGTTCGTGCGCACTAGTCCTTATGTAATGGCCAGTGGAGCGCTGTCTGTCTTATCGTGGTCGTGGGCGCTTATCCTTGGCAGCCTGCACGGCCTGCCCTACTCTTATCCTGTCATCATTACAGCCTATTTAATCACAGTTGGTATAGCTGTGTCGGCCGCCTTAGTGATCCGCAAACGTTTTTTGGGAATCGACAAGTAACTTAAGTTTTGTGAATAAGTAAGGTTGTTCTGCCTAAACTATTAGTACAAAATTAGAACGTGAGTACTGATTATGTTTCTATCAACTTTCCTTTTTTTGGCACCATAGTAGCTGGCTGGCCTTCGCCGGCGGAAGAAGAGCTACTAGATACCCTTTCTTTTGATGAATGGCTGCGCTCTCCTGACAGCTTCATGATTACGGCCGCCACCGACGCCATGCAGGATGCTGGCATCCACAAAGGCGACATTGTAGTAGTCCAACGCGGCCGGGCGGCGACCAACGGGGATACGGTGATTGCTAATGTGGATAACGAATGGCTGCTACGCTACTACAGACAAGAACAAGGACAAATCATTCTTTACCCGGCCAATGGACTGTATGAACCGATTAAACCGCGCGAGAGCCTGGCGCTTATCGGCGTGGTCACGGCCGTCATCCGAAAATATTACTAAACCAAATGTTAGTACTTCAATCATCTAAAGTTCTCATGGCGGGTCCCACCTTCGCTCTGCCTGTCGCAGAGCTTCGGTAGGGCAATGCCTGCCTAACGCCTTCATGCGTCGTCCCACCCGCTTGCTACGTTCTACTTACTACTCACTACCAACTAATATGCTTGTTCACAGATGGCCACGCGCTATTATCCACCTAGACGGCGATGCATTTTTTGCATCAGTCGAACAAGCCGTTAAACCGGAGTTGAAAGGACGTCCCGTCGTCACGGGCCAGGAGCGTAACATCGTAGCCGCTGCCAGCTACGAAGCTAAGGCCTTGGGAATTAAGCGCGGCGTGACGCTATGGGATGCCAAAAAGATGTGCCCGGAATTAGTAATACTGCCGACTGATTATGAAACTGTCAGTTTATTTTCCAAGCGGATGTTCGATATTGCCCGCCGCTATACTCCTACCGTAGAAGAATATGGCATCGATGAAGGGTTTTTAGATATCACTGGCCTGCGGCGTGTTCACCGCTGTTCTTATGAAAACATTGCCCGCCGCCTGCAGGAGGATATTCATCGCCAACTCGATATTACAGTGTCAGTTGGTTTAAGTGTTTCTAAGGTCTTAGCCAAAATCGGCTCCAAGGCCAAAAAACCTGCCGGGCTGGTAGTGATTGATGCGAGGAGTATTGCCCAGGCCCTGCAAAACTTACCAGTAGAGGATGTGTGGAATATTGGGCCGAATACGGCAGCACTACTCAAAAATCACGGCTGGCATACGGCCGGGCAATTTGCTAGCGCGTCTATTGATCGCTTACAAAATATTTTATCCAAACCCGGTCTGGAAATCTGGCAGGAATTAAACGGCCAATCTGTATTGGAAATCACTACGGCGGAGAAAGCCAGCTATCAGTCAATCGGTAAATCGAAAACATTTACTCCCCCTTCCACCAATCCCGACTATGTCTTTGCTCAACTAGTTAAAAATCTGGAAAACGCCTGCCTTAAAGCACGACGCTATCACCAAGCCGCCGGGCAGCTGACTATTTTCTTAAAGCGACAAGATCATCGCTCCTTTGGCCTGGAAGCTAAACTAGAACGTGTGTCCGCCTATCCTAACGAGATGGTAGGCAGCACTCGCCAATTATTTGAGCAGTTGTTTATAGCTAACACTCCCTATCGAGCCACGGGAGTTATTTTAAGTCACTTAACTGCTGCCACTCTCCTACAGCCAACTTTGTTTGAACGGCCCATTAAAATAATGGCTACCAGACACTTATATGCCGCGATAGACGAACTGCGTTATAAGTATGGCAAACACACTGTTCACCAAGCAATTAGTTTGCCCGCCCAAAAAACCGCTCACCTCTCGGCTCGCGGCCATCTGCCAGTGCGCAAGAAGACCCTGTTGCCGGGGGAAACAAACCGACAGCGCCTGCCTTTACCATTAGTGGTTATTAATCTCGGTTGAGCCCTGCTAACTCCTGATCGGTAAACTAAACCAAAAACTACTGCCTTTGCCTTCGGTGCTATCAAAACCACTGCGGCCGTCGTGCAGGTCAATAATTTCCCTGGTCATGTAAAGTCCCAGGCCAGATCCGCTGGTAGCCTCTTGTTGCGCTTCGTGCGAGCGAAAAAACTTG
>CAZUSC010000060.1:0-5365 GCA_964622915.1 uncultured Candidatus Saccharibacteria bacterium
CAGCAGGATAAGCGATGGAAAACGTGTGCTAACAAGCTATTTTATCTAGCCGTCCCGCCGCAGTTTTATAAAACAATTTTTCAGCACCTGGTGGACTCCGGTTTAACCGAGCCATGCAGTCCAGCGGAAGGCTGGACCCGCGTAATAGTGGAAAAGCCGTTTGGTAAAGACTTAGCCACGGCGCAAGAACTAGATGAAATGTTAGGTAGCCTATTCCGCGAAGAGCAAATTTTTCGCATTGATCATTACTTAGGCAAAGAAACTGCGCGCAATATCTTGGCTTTTCGTTTTTCTAATGTCTTTCTTGAGCCGGCTTGGAATAATCGATCGATTAAAAGTATTCATATTAATTTTCCAGAACGGCAGGGGATAGAAAATCGGGGAATTTTTTATGACGGGGTGGGAGCGCTGCGCGACGTCGGGCAGAATCATATGTTGCAACTGCTGGCGCTGTTTATGATGAACAAACCCACCTCTTTTACCGCCCAAGATATCCGCGCGTCACGTACTCGTGTATTAGAGGCCTTAGAGACACCTGATGACGACGATATTATTCGCAATACTATCCGCGCTCAATATAAGGGATATAAAAAAACGCGCGGCGTGGCCGCTAGTTCGCAAACCGAGACATATTTTCGGATTAAGACCGGTGTTAATTTGCCTCAATGGCATGGGGTGCCGGTGTATTTAGAAAGCGGCAAGGCTCTTAAGGAATCAAAGTTTGAGGTCAGCGTTCACTTTCGTCACGACACTCCCTGTCTTTGTCCGCCGGGGCAGCACTACACTAATGAGTTGCTCTATAGGATTCAGCCTAATGAAGGTGTGTTTATGACCTTTTGGGTCAAGAAACCGGGGACGGACATGGTGATTGAAAAAAAAGATTTCTCGTTTGATTATCGCCAAGCCTACGCGCAGACGGAGTTCGTGGACGCTTACGCCAAACTGTTATTAGACGCTATTGCAGGCGACCAAACACTATTTGTTAGTACGGAAGAGATTAATGCCAGCTGGCGTTTTATTGATCCGATTATCAGGGCGTGGCAGGCCAACAAAGTACCGTTGCAAACATATCCGCGTGGCACTGGCAGCGAGCAGCTCAAAGCCAAAGCGCAACAAGGAGTAGATGCTAACAAGCAAATTGGCTATGTCGGCTTAGGAAAAATGGGGCTCAATATGGTGGCGCGGCTTCGTGAATATGGTTGGCAGGTAGCAGCAACAGATCCCAACAAAGAGGCGCGCGCCCGGGCGAAGAAAGCTGGTGCAGTTGTCCGAACGGACCTCAAAAAATTAGTGCAGGGACTGCCCACTCCCCGGCTTGTCTGGCTAATGGTCCCTCACCAAGTGGTGCAGGAAGTTACCGACGAATTAGCCGGTCTGCTTGAGACAGGAGATACCGTAATCGACGGCGGCAATTCTTTTTATAAAAACTCGGTTAAAATCTCCAAAGCATTGGCAAAGCAAGGAATTAATTTTTTGGACGTGGGAGTGAGTGGTGGTCCCAGCGGCGCCCGCCACGGGGCCTGCTTGATGATCGGCGGCTCACAGGCAGTGTATAAGCAGAACGTTGGCCTCTTCAGCGATCTGGCCGTGGCCGGCGGTTACGACTACATGGGCCAGGCCGGGGCCGGTCATTTTATAAAAATGGTGCACAACGGTATTGAATATGGGATGATGCAAGCCGTGGCCGAAGGCTTTTCGGTTATTCATGGTTGGTCCAATGATCTCAACCTAGAAAAGATTGCCAGTCTTTATAATCATGGCAGTGTGATTGAGTCCCGTTTGATTGGCTGGTTGAAAGAAGCTTATGACAAATACGGCGCAGATTTAAGTAACGTCGACGGCCGGGTAGCGCAGAGCGGCGAGGGCCAATGGACGATTGAGGCGGCCCAGGAACTTGGTATACCAGTGCCGATTATTGAAGGCGCGCTTAAGTTTCGAGTGGCCTCGCAAAAAAAACCTAGTTATACCGGCCAGATTTTATCGGCTCTCCGTAACCAATTTGGCGGACATGACGTCAGCGCAAAACTTAAAACGAAAAAAGAAAAATAAATATTTCGAATCACTTTACGCTTGGCCTTTGAAGCTTTACGCTTATTAGATGTTTAATCCCGCTATTTATCGCTTGTATGACATTCGGGGTATTGTTCCCGATGATTTTGATGCCGAAGAAGGATATCACCTAGGAAGAGCCTACGCTAAATTTACTGGCGCAAAAAAAGTAGTGGTAGCGCGTGACATGCGGCTTAGCGGTGATCAAATTGAACCGGAAGTTATTAGAGGCTTGGTTGAAGGAGGGGTGAATGTAATTTCCATTGGAATGTCTACTTCGCCGATGTTTTATTTTGCCGTCCATCATTTAAAGGCAGATGGAGGTGTGATGGTGACTGCTTCTCATAATCCAGGTAAGTATAATGGAGCAAAGATGACTCTAGCGAAAGCAGTGCCAATCAGCGGCGATTCAGGCATGTTTGATATCCGTGATTTGGTAGAGAAGAGACAATGGGAAGAAGTTAACGAAAAAGGAACAATTACCAAAGATGATGTTAAAAATGCGTACTTGGATATGGTTTCTCAAGGCATAGATGCTAGCGGTTTAAAAATTGTTGTAGACGCTGGCAACGGTATGACGGGACTTTTACTGAAAGAGTATTTTGAGCGCGTGGGCGGTGAGGTTATTCCTCTTTACTGGGAGCTCGATGGCTCTTTTCCTAATCACGAAGCTGACCCTCTTAAAGAGGAGAATATGAAAGACTTGCACCAGGCAGTCATAAAAAATAAGGCTGATTTAGGCGTGGCTTTTGATGGAGACGGTGATCGGGTATTTTTTACTAGCGAGAAAGGGAAAACTGTTCCTGGGGACATTTCTACAGCGTTAATTGCTAGTGAGGTCCTTAAAGAAAAACCAGGATCCAATGTTCTATATGACCTGCGAGCTTCTCGTACAACCAAAGAGGTTATCGAGGAGTCCAGCGGCAAGGCAATTATGTATAAAGTAGGGCATTCTTTGATTAAAGCTAAGATGCGAAAGGTGAACGCTGTCTTCGCTGGCGAGGTATCCGGCCACTTCTTTTTTACTCCCTGGTATGCAGAGTCTGGTTTTTTAGCAATGGGCTATATTATAAAGTTGTTACAAGAAAAGAAACTGCCATTTTCTGAAATCGTTTTACCACTGCAAAGGTATTATAAAACTCCGGAAATTAATTTTGAGGTAGCCGATAAGGATAAAGCCTTAGCGAACATCAAACAGCATTACGCCGATGCTCAGATATTAGAGCTAGACGGCATCTCTATTATTTATCCGAATTGGTGGGCTAATGTGCGTGCTTCCAACACCGAGCCCCTGTTGCGGCTAAACTTGGAAGCAGACACTGAAAAATTGTTGAAAGAAAAGCAAAAAGAAATAGAGGAGTTGCTGCACAGTTAGTTCCCTGACAATTTTCGTTGGCGAATACCCACAGAAGGAGGGATCTAATGTTTAGATTTTCCGCGTTGGGAGCCGTTCGCAAGCTCGTCATGCTGTCTTTGGCAACCTATGGAGCCTTGGCTGCTTATCATGATTTTTTGGCGTGTCCGGAGCCTAGCATCGAAGATGAAAACGTTTTTCCCTCCAGAGGGCAGCCGGTCAATTTAGGCTTGACTCTCCGCAACCTATCTCGGTATCAACTGTGGACAGGGGACATGCAACTTCCGAAAGACCCGCAGCCGAGGGTATTGGAAGTGTATACAAGCAATGGAGGTCGGTTGACCCTTTGCTTGTATTTAACGGGTCAAGCCGAGCCGTGTCGGTACGTGGTTAATGACGCGGTGTTAAGTCACCGGGAGAAAGGCAGGCTTGTCTTTGCCGTCCAGCACGACACCATCATTGCGCAAGTCAATCCCTCTCACTGGTGATTGTAACTATCCTTTCCGCCTTTGGCCAATAAGCCGGAGGCGTTTTTTACATTAAGCCCATTACTTCTTTTACGCGGTGCAATGTGGCATTGGCGATAGATTGTGCTTTGTGCATACCGCGGCCTAAAGTCACCCGCAGCTCGGCTTCGTCATGACGGATTTCCTTAAACCTTTTCTGTAGCGGTTCCAGTTTTTCAACCACTAAGTCGGCCAGAGCGTCTTTAAACTCTTTGTAGCCTTGTCCAGCGAACTTTTTTTCAATAGTTTCTGCACTCTCCTCACTCAACGCCTTATAAATATTTAAAAGATTCTTAACGGCCGGACCACTGTTAGTAAAGGAAAATACCGGTTCAGTTTCTGTGACAGCGCTGCTAATTTTTTTCTTGATAGTATCTGGTCCATCGGTTAATGCGATGTAGCTTTTTTCGGTATCACTCTTACTCATTTTCTTGGTGGCGTCAGTCAAAGACATCAGGCGGGCAGCGCCGGGATTAACAAAAGGCTGCGGCAGAGTAAACATATCGCCATAGCGGTTGTTAAAACGCTTGGCAATATCGCGAGCCAATTCGATGTGCTGCACTTGGTCTTCGCCGACCGGTACAATTTCCGCTTGGTAGAGAAGAATGTCAGCGGCCATTAATACGGGATAAGCAAATAAACCTAAACTGAAGGAGTTTTTTTGCTTAGCAGATTTTTCTTTAAACTGCGTCATTCGGGACAGTTCGCCGTACGGGGTGATCGTGCTGAGCAGCCAAGCCAGTTCGCTGTGGGCCGGAACGTGTGATTGAACAAATATAACACTGCGCTCGGGGTCTACTCCGGCAGCCAAGAAAGCTGCGGCGGCATCCAGCACATAATCGGGCAATTTTTTGGCATCATATTCAACAGTGATCGCATGCTGGTCCACAATACAGTAGTAAGCAGTATTGTTTTCCTGCAAACTCACCCACTGCTTGATTGCTCCCAAGTAATTACCGAGGTGCAGTGAGCCTGAAGGCTGAATACCCGAAAAAACTATTTTATGTGATGGATTCTCCATAGGAGTTGAACTAGCTCGTATGGTAATCCTACAACCTACTCCCTACTACCTACAACCTAGCTAGACTTCAACAATAACCGGCAGAACCATTGGGCGGCGTTCGGTGCGCTGGAAGAGGAATTGGCCAATATCATCGCGCACGCCGGCTTTGACATGGGCCCAGTTAGGCTCGCCGCCGTGTTGCTTGCCCATGTGTTTTTGAATAACCTCTTTAACTTTAGTGCGGGTATCGCGGATTAGCTGCTGGTGTTCTTTCATGTAGACAAAGCCGCGGGAAATCAGGTCCGGCTCGCCAATCACACCGCCGTGCCGGCCGTCAACCGTGGCAATGACTACGACCATGCCGTCAGAGGCGAGCATTTGCCGATCGCGCAAGACTACGTTGCCAACATCGCCGACACCTAAGCCGTCGACCATGATGTGTTTAATGTCATA
>CAZUSC010000061.1:0-11357 GCA_964622915.1 uncultured Candidatus Saccharibacteria bacterium
CGGGTTGCTTACATTGGCCGCAAGGGAGCCGTGCCTCAACTGCTGCGCCAAGTAAAGGATTTACCGGAAACTGATCGAAGACAGGTCGGGAAGTTAGCCAATGAATTACGCCGGCAGCTGGAAAATGCTTTTGCCAAAAAAAAGGGAAAGTTTCAACAGGCTGAAAGTAAGACTAAGACGAATACCGTTGATGATGTCGCGCTTGCCCCCGGTCATCCTAACCCGCTAACCACTACCATGCGTCGACTAATTGATATTTTTTCGGGGATGGGATTTCTCATTGTGGAAGGTCCAGAGGTAGAGGAAGCGAAGTATAATTTTGACCAGCTAAACATTCCATTTGAACATCCAGCGCGTGCGGAAACGGATACTTTTTACGTAGCCAAACAAAAAGGCGATGCTGATCTTGTACTGCGAACGCATGTCTCCCCGATACAAATTCGAGGAGTTCTGGAAAACAAGTTGGAGCCTCCTTTCAAAATGATGTATTTCGGACGCTGCTTTCGGTCAGAGAAAACGGACGCCACACATGAGAATACTTTTCATCAATTTGAGTTCATGATGGTTGGTCAAGATTTAAACATGAGCGACCTCAAAGGAGTAATTACAAAAGTTTATTCCACTTTTTTTGGCAAAGAGATAGATATTCGTTTCCGCCCTTCTTACTTCCCATTTGTAGAACCTGGCTTTGAGGTTGATGTCAGCTGCGTCTTTTGCGGGCAAAAGGGCTGCCCGGTATGCAAGCATACCGGCTGGATTGAAATGGCGGGCGCGGGCATGGTTCACCCAAATGTTCTTAGAAACATCAACGTTGATCCAGATAAATATACAGGGTTAGCGTGCGGGGCTGCGGTAGACCGGCTAGTTATGCTACGTCATAACATCAATGACATCAGGCTATTTTGGTCCGGCGACATTAGATTTTTAAGGCAGTTCTCATGAAGATTTCCTACAATTGGCTAAAAGAATTGCTGCCGGATTTGCCGCAGACTCCCAAAGAGGTGGCTGATCTGCTGACCCTGCATAGTTTTGAAACCAATATAGCCGGAAAGATTGAAGTCGATCCCAATATAAAAATCGTCAGGATTACTAAGATTGAACCGCACCCCAACGCCGATCGACTGCGTCTGGTAACAGTTTCGGATGGTGAACAAGAATTTGCGGTTGTCTGTGGAGCGCCAAATATTGAAGTGGGGCAGGTCGTACCTTATTCACCTCCAGGGGCAACTTTAAAAGATGAAGCAGGCAATGATTTTGTTGTTAAGGAGGCAACAATTCGCGGCCAGTCCAGTCCCGGCATGCTTAATTCATTGCGTGAACTAGGACTCCATCCTAAAGAACACGGCGGTATTTGGATTTTGCCCGATGATTTACCGCTCGGCAGCAGTCTGGCCGAGCATTTGCCGTCCGATGTCATTTTAGATGCTGATATAACGCCTAATCGTGCCCATGATGCTTTAAGTCACTTAGGAATAGCGCGGGAAGTTGCTGCTCTATTGAAATTGGCAGTTAAAGAGCCGGACCTGGCGAAAATGCCTTCTAAAAAAAGTGACTGGAAAATCTCCATTGAAAAACCAGTAGATTGTCCTCGTTACATCGCTGCAGAAATTGTGACGGCTAAAACGGCGCCTTCGCCGATGTGGCTGCAGGCTCGTTTGTTGGCGGCGGGAGGAAAGCCAAAAAATAATTTAATTGATATTACTAATTACGTCTTGTTCGAAATCGGCAATCCGACGCATTTATTCGATTATTCGACTTTGTCAGGCAAAAGTATTGTTGTCCGCCGAGCGGACGCTGGTGAAAAAGTAACCGCTTTAGATGAGCTCGAATACCAGTTAACTCCGGATGATTTAGTGATTGCTAATCACAATAAGCCCGTTGCGATTGCCGGAATCATGGGCGGCATGGAAACGGGAGTAAAAGATAATACAGAAAACCTATTATTAGAGGTGGCCACTTTTCGCCCGTATTTAATCCAAGAAACATCCCGCCGCTTAAATTTACGTTCAGAGTCATCCGCTCGCTTTAGCAAAGGAATCCATCCGGCGCAGGCCGCCTTAGCCGCTCGACGGGCCATTTTCCTTTTGCAGGAAGTAGCTGGCGCCACAGTGCATGCGGCTATTGATGTTTACCCGGAGCCAAAGGAACCAATTGTGATATCTTTCCGACCCAACCAGCCCTCCAAAATTGCCGGAATGGTCATTGATGCCGATGAAGCAGCAGATATCCTGCGGCGGTTGCGCTGCCAAGTAGATGACAGCAGTGAAGTATGGCAAGTGACCGTTCCGCCAGATCGGCTCGATCTTGACGCCGAGCATGACTTGGTTGAAGAAGTGGTTCGCGTAATTGGCCTGGCTAATATTCCGCGCAAAGAAGTTAAGGCCTCTCCGGCTGCTCTGCCGGGTGCAATATATTTCCGCGATCGTCTGCGCGATAATCTGGTGGCGTTGGGGTTAACAGAAACATATAACTACTCGTTCGAACCAACGGCCTATGCACAAATAATGGGGCTGAATAAGCAGCCGCATTTAGTTCTTAGTAACCCGCCCGCGCCAGAACTTGCTAACTTGCGCGTAAGCCTACTACCCGGACTATTAAGTAACCTGATTGCCAATCGAACAGTATTTCAAAAAAATGCGGGCAGAAAAGAAAGCGGATTATTTGAAACTGGGAATGTCTTTCGACCGGCATCTGAATCAGATACATCAAGCAGCAGAGTTCCTGGAGTACAGGAAGAAGTTCATATAGCCGGTGCTTTGGTCGGCACCGTGCCGACCAGCGAAGCAATCATCCAAGCAATTGCCGATGCCTTTAGCGTGGAAGAAGAAATTGTCGGGAAGACAGGTTCAGTAAAGAAGTTAGAGTCGGTGCAACAAAGCAAATTAAAGTATCGTCTGCCGGTAACTGTCTTTGAGTTCAATCTGTCTGAGCTTGTGTTGCATGCTGGCGAGAAAAATGTTCCCTTACCACGGGATTTCGAAGAAGCCTCGCACGCCTCGCAGGCTATGCAATTTATACCTTATAGCAAATACCCCGCGGTAGACCGCGATATTTCCATGCTCGTTGCACCCTCAACCTCACCGGAAAACGTGCAAGAAATTATCGAGAGAGTCGGCGGCGAATTAGTGACAGACGTGGACCTTTTTGATGAATATGAGCCAGATAATCAGGACCAAAAAGGGCTGGCATTTCATATCGAATACCAGGCCGCCGACCGCACTTTAACTGACCCGGAAGTAAACAAAATTCACGCCTCCATAATTCTGGCTCTAGAGGCCGAAATAAAGGCCCAAATACGCTAATTAGCCACTGTCATTTTTCGGCTTTTTCTGCTACAATTTGGGCATAAGAGGGGAGCGGAAAAAGCTTTCCGCTTATTTAGTTAAATGTTGAAAAAGATGGTAAAAAAGACAGATAAAAATAAGGCCAAGGCATCGTCCTACACCGCCAAGGATATTACAGTTTTGGAAGGCTTAGAGCCGGTCCGAAAGCGACCGGCTATGTATATTGGCAGTACCGGCAAAGACGGCCTGCATCATTTGGTTTGGGAAGTTGTTGATAATAGCGTCACGTACGATACGCCAGTTTGGATACGTGAGTACGGCCGTGCTCGCAAAGTTGCGATTGGTGAACTAATTGACAGTTACTTTGAGGCCCATCGTGAAATCATTGTTAAATCGGAAAGTGGGGAAGCGGAAATTTTGCGAGAAGTAGATTTGGATACAGTTGCATTTTCCCCGAGCGACTATAGGCTGGCTTATCAGCCAATTTACTCGCTTATTCGCCATAAAGTTAACAGCGAAATTCTGCGCGTTAAACTGCAAGGTGGACGTACTGTAGACATCACTCCTTACCATTCACTTTTTACCTTCCGTAATGGTCGGGTGATGCCGATTGAGGGTAGTAGCTTGGCCGTGGGCGATAATGTTGTGGTGCCGCGTGTCTGGCCAGAAAATACCGAAACTATACAAGAAATTGACCTGATTGATGAGCTGCTTAAATTAGAGGAGTCGCTAACGCGACAAGTGAAATTATACGGTGTGCGGGATGTGCTGCAAGCCGAACATGGCCGACTAGTTAAAGATATTTTGCCGGGAACATCAGCCAAGCGGCACTATTCACAGGTTTTCGCTGACTATCGTCGATATGATTATTTGCCGTTCAATGTATTTCGTCACTTGCCAAAAGAAATACAGGCACAGATAGAAGCAGTAGCGACTTTGGGGACAAAACGGAATAGTTTTTACCGGTTATCTCCCAAGTTACCGGTGACGCAGGAACTAATTGAATTACTCGGTTTGTATGCGGCCGAGGGATGTACCACTAAAAGTGGCGCAACTTATCGACTATCATGGAGTTTTGGCGCCCATGAGCAGCCACTTATTGCCCATACACGGAATCTTATAAAGACAGCGTTCGGATATGATGCTGACGTACGCTATGCCCATGATTCGGCCCGTTCAGTTGTCGTCAACTGCTCATTGCTGGCACTTTTATTTGAACATATTTTTCAGGGCGGGATCCGCAGTCTACAGAAGCAGATTCCTTGGCTGGTGTGGAATGTGACGGCCAAACTACGCGAGAGATACCTTGTTGCTTACTTGGCTGGCGATGGCCACCCCGCTTCAGTATTTACTGGACACTTGCTGGCTGGTACTTCCCCGAGCGAGGCTGAACGAAGAAAGTTCACTTTAGTAAGTGCCAGTAAAGCACTCGTATCTGACTTGACGTACCTCCTGGCTAGTTTGAACAAAACACTTTCTTGCCAAGTTCGCCGTCGCAGTGAGAACGTAAACAGTCGTTTTCTTTCTATAAAATATCATGGCCAGCCGAAAGAACCGGCGCTGGTGAATTCGCAGCTTGAAAGTTATGCAATCGATTTTTACTGGAATACAAATTCTTCGTATAACGAGCGGGTACCTTTCGCGCAAGCTGCGCGCGATATTACAAAAAGTGAATGGTCTCTTGTGCCGTACCGTGCTGCCGGTGCGGGCATTTCTCGTACAAAGCTGCAGCGCCTGGCGTCTCAGCAAAAAGTATCTTTGCGCGAAAAAACAGCCACATTTTTGCTGGGGGACCTTGGGCTTCTTAAAGTTATATCAATTGAAACTGTGCCATATGAGCACGAATGGGTATATGACATTTCTGTACCGGAAGGAGAGAGCTTCATCGGTGGGGAGGCCCCTATTCTTTGCCACAATTCCATTGATGAAGCGATGGCTGGCCACGCTACGAGCATTGCCGTGCAACTACTGCCGGACAGCATCCTGAAAGTAACGGACAACGGACGTGGTATTCCGGTTGATAAGCAAGCCAAAACAAAAAAATCTGCTTTAGAAACTGTGCTAACTATTTTGCACGCCGGTGGAAAGTTTGGCGGTGAAGGTTATAAAGTTTCCGGTGGTCTGCATGGCGTAGGGGTATCGGTCGTCAACGCCTTGTCAGAATGGCTAGAAGCGGAAGTGCATCGCGACGGGGGAATATATAAACAGACCTACGCCGCCGGCCACCCCAAAAGTAAAGTTAAAAAAACGGGCAGCGCTAAAGATACCGGCACCATCATCACCTTTAAGCCAGATAAAAAAATATTTGAAACAATAGTTTTTGATTGGGAATATATTTTGCAGCATTTGCGCCAGCAAGCCTACCTAACACCCGGCGTGCGGATCCGTATTACTGATGAGCGGCAGCCCAAGCAAATGAAAACGCATACCTTTTTGTTTGAGGGCGGCATCCAGTCCTATGTTCGTCATATAAATTTGGACAAAAACATTAAGAATGAGAATATTTTTTATGTCCGTCGCGAGCTGGCCAATGATTTCTTAGTAGAAGCAGCCTTGCAGTATACCGATTCTTACAATGAATCAGTGCTCTCCTTCGCCAATAATATCCACACCGTCGAGGGCGGTACGCACCTCACCGGTTTTCGAACAGCACTGACCCGCACCATAAATGACTACTGCCGCAAAAACGGCTACTTAAAAGAAAAAGAAGAAAACCTCACGGCCGACGACGTTAAAGAAGGCTTAACGGCCATTATTAGTGTTAAGCTGCGCGACCCGCAGTTTGAAAGGCAAACCAAAGCGAAGTTGGGCACTCCCGAGATGCGCACCCTGGTCAATCAAGTTCTGACCGAATCTTTTGCCGCTTTCTTGGAAGAAAATCCTCGGGACGCGCGGTCAATTGTTGAGAAGGTCGCCCTGGCCGCCAAGGCGCGCCTAGCCGCCCGGGCAGCGCGTGATACTGTTTTGCGAAAAGGGGCACTGGACGGCTTTGCCTTGCCCGGCAAGTTAGCAGACTGCTCCGAGCGTGATGCCTCTAAAAGCGAGATTTTTATCGTAGAAGGTGATTCTGCCGGTGGGAGCGCAAAGTCAGGTCGCGACCGGGGGTTCCAAGCCATCCTGCCGCTGCGGGGTAAAATTCTTAACGTCGAGCGGGCCCGTTTGGATAAAATGTTGAGCAACAATGAAATAAAGGCGCTGATTATTGCTTTAGGAACTGGTATTGGCGAAGAATTCGATTTGGAAAAGCTGCGCTATCACCGGGTTATTATTGCCACCGATGCTGATAGCGTGACCGGCGACACGCCAATTCTTGTATATGACAAAGAATTGAAACAATTGCGGCTAGTACCCATTGGTCCATTTGTTGAAACATGTGTTGACCCAAGTCGCTACCGGGTGATGGCCTGCAATACCGAAACAGGCCGGGTGGAAATGAAAGATGTTGTTGATGTTGTAAAGCACCGTCGGCGCACACCAATCCATGAAGTTGTTACCGCCTATGGCCATAAGGTGCGCGTTACTTCTTGGCATAGTGTGTTTGTGGCCGAGAAGGAAGGAATTGTTACCAAACGGGGCGATGAGCTGAAGCCAGGCGATGTCATGGTGTTGCCAAAAACCTTGTCGCGCCTTGACCGGCCAGTAGATATTGATCTGCGAGAAGCAATCCGCCGTGAAGTACCGCAGGCTGCTGTGATCCAGGAAAACGTCTCTCTTAGTGAGTTGCCTGCCGATGCTTGGGTTGATATTCCAGGAGCTGCTTGGCGTCGCCTACAACGGCAGCGGGAGGCTGTAGCCGTTTCTCGTTATACCATGGCTCGAATAGCGGGCGTCTACAAGACAGTTGTGCAGCAGTGGGAAACGAAGGTGGATAATGTTATGCCGTGGGCCGGACATTTGCGGGCATACCTTCGAGCGATTGGCATGTCCACTCCCAGGGTACGGGCCTATGTTCCTATTCGGCATGTTACTAAATTGCCGGCTCGAGGGCGTGTGGCCGTGGGCAATCATACCCGTTTGGTTCCTACGACACTACGGCTCACAGAAGATCTTGCTTACCTCTTAGGATGGTATTTGGGAGATGGCTGTGCCTCATTCGTTGGTAAGAGTCCAAATCGGTTTATACTCTCTGTCGGAACTAAGCCGGCCTATCAGCACTATGCCAACCAACTGGGGCAGATTATTCAATCCGAGTTGGGGGCACAGCCAGTGGCTACTCACAATACCAGCGGTGGCAGTCGTGAAATTCACTTTCATTCCTTAACATTTAGACTCATTCTACAGGTCTGGGGGTTGCTCGGGAAAAAGTCATTCGAAAAGTTTGTACCCGGTGCGATTTTGAGCGCCAACCGTCCTGTCCAGGAAGCTTTCTTGGCAGGGTTGCTGGCTAGTGATGGGACGATTGTTGTCGGGAATACCACGGCGCGTGGCAACACCGGCAAAGTATATATTGGGCACTGCACCTCGTCGCGGGCTCTGGCTGATGGCATTGTGACCATCTATCGTCAGCTCGGAGTATTTCCATCACGCACGGAGCGCCTGCCATCCACGCATACATCTGGCGGCCGCCAGTATCAAGCTAATCATGTTCGACATGACATTTTGGTAAGTGGTGAACAGCAGTTTAGGGCACTTAAGCCAATCTGGGAAGATCACAAAAATGCCGGGCGCCTGACAGCATATCTTAACGGAGTGCAAGGTGGTGGCCGTGCCATGCGCAAGCTGCGCCATCTTGGCGGCGATATTGTCGGATTGCCAATCCAGCGCGTACAAGAGGTTCTAAGTGATGACGAATTTGTCTATGATATTACGGTTCAACAATATTCCAACTTCTTAGCCGGACCAGCCGGGCTGCTGGTCAAAAATACTGATGGGAGCCACATTCGTACGCTTTTATTAACTTTATTCTTCCGCTACTTTCAGCCAATTATTGATGCCGGTCATATCTACATCGCCCAGCCGCCGCTATATAAAATCGAATCAGGAAAGCAAGTTAGTTATGTCTACACCGATGCGGAAAAAGATACGCTGCTCAAGAAACTCAAAGCAGGAAAAGGCGAAGATATAAAAATCAATATCCAGCGTTATAAAGGCTTGGGCGAAATGAATCCGCGCGAACTATGGGATACGACAATGGATCCCAACAATAGGGTATTGAAGCGCGTAACCATTGAGGACGCCGAGGAAGCAGACCGGATGTTTGATATCTTAATGGGCGACGAAGTCGCCCCCCGCAAGAAGTGGATTCAAACACACGCTAAAATGGTAGAAAACCTAGACATATAAAATTGATAAAAATGCTTGCCCAGCGAAGCTCCGAAGAGCGGAGTTGGGGATTCAAACTAACGCTACGATTCAAACGATTAGCGTTTGAACAGCTGTAATACAAGCTCTAGTCATCATAATCAATCAGTTGGTGCTGCATATCTGCCAGGTGGATGCTATTCAAACGATTAGCGCTTGTCGTTTTAATCTCCCCGGCTCCTATTTCACTACCATTTATCAATATATGGTAGTAATTGTGATGCGTTGAGGAAGGATGGTCTAAACTTTGCGTGATGCTTTTGGCGATATATCCGGGCACGTTTGTACCCCCCGGGGCACTGTTGTACTCCTCCGGGCACTGTTGTACCCAGACTTATGTAATAGCCGGCTACAATAAATTGGCAAAGAAAAACGGAGAGGAACCAAAGTGATCCGTCTCCGTGAATGCGAAGCTCTCTGATCAAGACTCAAGCGCCAACCACACTTCCGGCGGAAGGAGCGCCCCACTTCGGATTGGCATTAGCAGCCAGGTAGCTGTAGAGCTTGGGAACTTCGTCGTACAGAGACAAATAAGGGACGTTCTTGGACCTGTAGCGAGAACCCACCAGATCGAGGTTGTGATCCTGGAGAGTGCAGGGAAAGACAATAGCGTGGAGGAGACCGCGCCAGACGGTGTAGGCCAGACGTCCTTCACTCCTGATGTTCTCCCGTGAGTCCCGCGGGCGGATGTTAAGCCTCTTCCGGCTGTCTTCGATATCGAGCAGTAAGTAAGCCCCTGCTGGCTCTTCGGTGAGATCTGCCAGATACTGGGGATCAAGGTAGTTCTTGCCGGTCTTTCCATCCACCTCCACCAGCGCCATCAGACCAGGCAGGTCGAGCTGGTCGGGCTTGGGTGGTAGGAGCAGGAAGAACTGGGGCTGTTTGGGAACGAGAGCGCGCAGGCGATCAACATCTTGAGGCGCAAGATCGAAGCCCTTGTCTTTGAGGGTCAAGACCTCAAAATCGAACAGTTCCTGTGGTGTGGGCAGGACAACTGGTGCCTGCAAAGCGTGGTACTGGGCACTGGATACAACGGGACGATCAACAACTGCGGTCATCGTGCTGCTCCTTACTACAAAAACAGTGGGTTTAGCTGGGAAAGGACGAATGTACGAGTTTTTGCACAATACAGCATTAGCCTGTATGTGTAAAGGGGGTGGGGTTGTGCTATTATTATTGCTGATATACAGTAAGCGCTAATAGCCCTCAAGGGCTGTTTTAAATACCTCTTCCTGTCTGGAACGGGATAAAAACACATTATGAATAAAGCCAAATCAATAACCAGTCTGCCCAGCAATCTTCTTACCTTTATTAAAGAGGCGAGGGAAGAGCTGAAAAAAGTGCAGTGGCCCAGTCGGGAAACCACTATCCGCTACACCATTATTGTCATTATTAGCTCCATTGTAGTGGGTATCGTCACCGGCGGCCTGGATTATATTTTGGCAATCATTTTAGAAAAGTATATTTTAAAATAAGGGTTAGCCAATTACCTATATCTAATTTCTAATTTCCAATTTCTAGTTTCCAAACCATGACCGAGCAAGAACAGGGAACCGCTAACCAAGCAGCCGGAAAGCCCGCGCCGCCAGCCAAAAAAGATGATGGCCGCGGCTGGTTTGTGTTGCACACTTACTCCGGTTACGAAGACAACGTAGCGCGCAACTTGCGCCAAAGGATTGAATCAATGGGAATGGAAGATAAAATCTTCCAAGTGGTCGTGCCCCGGGAAAAGAAAATCCGTGTTAAAAATGGCAAGCGCCGGACGATCGAAGAGCGTTTGTTTCCAGGTTACGTATTGGTAGAAATGATAGTTACGGAAGACTCCTGGTACGTCGTGCGCAATACGCCCAACGTTACTGGATTCGTAGGGTCCGGCACCACGCCCACTCCGGTAGCCGAGGAAGAAATTAGCCGCTTGTTCTCACGGATGGGCGAAGACGAGCCCAAGTACAAAATGGATGTTACAGAAGGCGACTCGGTTAAAATCATGGATGGGCCGTTTAAAGAGTTTGAAGGTAAGATTTCGGACGTCAATGAGGCCAAAGGCACAGTCAAAGTACTGGTTAACGTCTTCGGCCGGGAAACACCCGTCGAACTTGACTTTTTACAGGTCAGGAAGCAAGGATAGGTATTGATTGATATCTATTTTCTATTTTCTAATTTCTAGTTTCTAGTTTCTAAACCATGAAAGAAATACTAGCTAAAGTAAAGATTCAAGCTCCCGCTGGCAAGGCCACTCCGGCGCCTCCGGTTGGTCCTGCTTTGGGACAGCACGGCGTAAACATTCAGGAATTTGTCACTCGTTTTAATGACATGACTAAAGAGATGCATGGCGACATTATTCCGGTAGAAGTAACGATTTTCAAAGATCGTACGATGCAACTGACTCTGAAGACTCCTCCGGCTGCCGAACTACTCAAGAAAGCCGCTGGCATACAGAGCGGCTCGGCGACTCCCAACACGGCCAAAGTCGGCAAAGTAACGCGGGCGCAAGTAAAAGCCATTGCCGAGCGCAAAATGGCGGATCTGTCCGCCCGCGATATCGCGGCCGCGGAAAAAATCATTGCCGGCACTGCTCGTTCGATGGGAATCACTGTCGAGTAGCCAATTTCTATTTTCTAATTTCTGATTTCTAATCATGTCTGGAAAAACTTACAAAGCCGTTAAAGAAAAAATGACTTCGCCCGCGCTAGGTTTGCCCGAAGCCGTTAATTTTATAAAGTCTAACGCTCGAGCCAAATTCGACGAGACGATTGATTTGCATGTCCGCCT
>CAZUSC010000062.1:0-9689 GCA_964622915.1 uncultured Candidatus Saccharibacteria bacterium
AGCACGCTTAACCTCTTTCATTTTGGTCTTGAATTGACGCAAATCCTCTTTGGGATTTTCCGCCGTGCAGGAGAACGACCCAGCGGCTGTCTGGGCTTCGGCCAGGGCAGCGGCG
This sequence comes from uncultured Candidatus Saccharibacteria bacterium, assembly GCA_964622915.1. Classification (GTDB taxonomy): domain Bacteria; phylum Patescibacteriota; class Andersenbacteria; order UBA10190; family UBA10190; genus CAZUSC01. The sequence goes on from CAZUSC010000062.1 coordinate 116, forward strand.
ACCGCTGCCTTTTTATCAGCGATGTCTGTTAACAAGGCATCGTAGTTAGCGACGGATCGACCGCTAGGCAGTACTACCGTCGTATAATAGTCCTGGACACGCTTGGCAATTTTGTCAAAAACATTGAGCATGTTGGTAGCCATGCGCGCTAGATGCTCGGAGCGGCGCTGAATCCCTCGCATGTGTGCTTCACAGGAACGACCTTTTCCCTTATGTCCAGACGGCGAGGGCGAAACTGTCGGTGATCCGGAAGGAGTGGGGGAAACAGATGGATCGTCGTCACTATCTTCGTCTTTCCTCTCGCTTCGCAATACGTTAGAAGATCCTCGGTTATTATCCGAATCCTCATTCGATTCTCTTTTGTCTACTTTAAATAATTGCCGGATAGACTGCCCTAGGCTCCGCTCTTCCGATTTCCCCCGCGAGCCATCATCGGCGCTCACCGGGACTGCTAACATGCTCGTAAGTACCACCATGGCGCTTACGAAAAACAAATATTTGTGCTTAGCTGGATAGTTCACAGGCAAATCTTGATATTATCAGATAGAATATCCTGTTTTATCGGTGCTTACAATAGGTACTGTGGATAAAGGCAGACAAACATAACCCTTATTGCCCTATTTTAACGCCCGGCGTTGACATCCACTTCGTAGCTGGTGTTTTGGGCTTCAAAGAAATTAACCAACTCATAGACGTCTGTCGCCGCGCTCATCCACTTGGCCGGATTGGTGGCGTTGTAATGTTTCTCTAGACCCAGCTCTTCCAAGCGGCGATCGGCCACATACTGCACGTACTGATTGACATAGTCGGCGTTCAAACCCAGAATACCGCGGGGGAAAAGATCTTTATTGTAAGCCACTTCCAGATTAACCCCCTCAATGACAATAGCGCGGATTTCTTGGGCAAATTCCGCGGTCAGCAAATCGCTGTTTTCCTCAAGGACGTTATGAATAAGGTTCATGCCAAACTTCAGGTGCAAACTCTCATCGCGCAGCACCCAATTTATCATTGAGCCAAAATTGCGCAGCTGGTTGCGCTGCCGAAAACTTAAGGCCACCATAAAGCCGCTGTAAAACCAGATGCCCTCCATGACGATGTTGGTGGCCACCAGATTTCGAATGAAATCTTTTTTCCCCTTAACCGTTTCTATGTCCAAAACTTTCTCGGTCATGCGGATTAAATAACGGTTGATGTACTTTTCTTTATTCTGCATTGATGGTATTTCCACATGGACGTTAAATATTTTCTCGCGGTCAAAGGGAAAGGTTTGCAACACATACTCAAAGGCCACACAATGGTTAGCTTCTTCCCACATTTGCTTAGCCAGATACAGGTGGGCTTCCGGAGATTTTAGATAGGGATAAATGCCCAGAGCAATCGAGCGATTTACAATTAACTCTGCCGGGTTAAAGAAAGCCATTAAGAAGGTAACGGCGTGCCGCTCATCGTCTGTCATTATCTGCCAGTCTTCCAAATCTTCTTTTAAGGCTATTTCATGCGGAAACCAGGTGTTGCGAACAGCTTGGTTATATAAATCGTAAGCCCATTGATATCTAATGGGGTGAAGATTCATGTCTTCCGGCGAGGCTTTACCGATGAGCATAGTTGTAATTTGTCATTAATTATTATTGGCAACTATCACACTGCAGCCGTTCTTGCGGGTCCACCGGACAAACCAGGGCGCTCTTGGTACTGGCAGCAATACTAACCCGCGGGGCGGCGGCTACTTTGGCTACGGTCACACGGGAGGCCGGAACTAAGTCGGGCGCCATTTTTGGTGAGGCAGACCTGATAGCCGCAAATCCCCTTTTGCCGATTTTGGCGGCCTTGTTAACTTTTACCGTACTTTGCTCGGCGGTGTGCCGCGGCTTCATATGTAAATAGTAAGTTGTTTTTACGCCTTTCTCCCAAGCAGTTTGATAAATATCCATAGTGGCATCAATATCTCTCGTAGCTAAATACATGTTGCGCGACAGGGCCTGATCAATCCACTTCTGGGCGCGAGCGGCTACTTCTACGAAAGCCAGGGGTGAAGTACTGAATGATGTCTTATAAATATCTTTAAGATGCTGGGGGATGGCCGGAATTTGCGACAGGTCGCCTTGATGTTCAATAATCAGCTCGCGCACCCGGTGCCATATCCCCATGTTTTTAAGATCGTTTACTAAGTTGTGGTTGATATCCAAGTATTTGCCCGAAATCTTGTTGCGGGAGAAAACCTGGGCAAAGCGGGGATCAATGCCCGGAGTGGTGCTAGCCACCAAACCGATGTTGGCGTTAGGAGCGACCGCCAGCAAGGTGGCATTACGGATGCCCTTGGTTACTTTGGCCCGCAACTTGTCCCAATCCAGCCCCTGGTAAGTGCTCTTTTTGGAAATAGTCAGTTCCTGACCCCGATCGGCTTCCAGTAACGCAATAGTATCCAGCGGCACTTTGCCTGCCGACCATTGTGAGCCGGCGAAATGTTGGTAACTTCCCCGCGCGGCGGCCAGATTGGCGCTCTCGTCAATGGCCATGTAGCTGATGAATTCAAAAGTACGATCGGCAAAATCCCAAGCGTGCTGGCTGTCGTAAGACATCCCGAGCTGTTCCAGCGTATCGGCAAAACCCATCACACCCAGACCCACCGCCCTATTTTCCCGATCGGATTTGGCGGCTTCCGGAATGGGCAATTCATTAATATCAATTAAATTGTCCAGCTGGCGAATGGCCAGGCGGACGCTGGCTTCTAGCCGCTGCCACTGGACTTCTTTATTTTGAATATGGGCGGCCAAATTGAGCGAGGCTAGGTTGCAAACGGCCACGTTGTCGCGGTCTTGCGGCAAACAAATCTCCGTGCACAGATTGGACATGTGGATAGTGCCGGTATTGTTATTCAGCGCCCGCAGATTAATGGCGTCCTTCCAAGTCAGCCAGGGATGGGAAGTCGTCTGGAGGGCCACCAAGATTTGCCGGAACTGTTCGCGGGCCGGCACCTTCTTAAATACTCTTAACCGGCCGGCTTTTGCCTGCGCTACATAGGCGGCATATCTTTTACTAAACTGCCTCCCATACAGTTCATTCAGGTCAGACGTTTCCTTCGGATCAAACATGTACCACTGGTCATTAGCTTTCACGCGCCGCATAAACTCGTCGGACAGAAAGACGGCCGTGTTGGCAGTGCGCATGCGCAAATAATCATCGCCGGCGTTGTGTTTCCAATCAACAAAGTCCGGAAAATCAATGTGCCAGTTCTCCATGTAAAAACACAGTGCTCCTTTTTTCTTGCCCCCGCGCTGGATCGCCCGAATGGCCGTATCGATAATTTTGGCAAAGGGGGTCGGGCCCGAAGACACGGTGTTATTACTGCTCAACGGTGAGCCGGTGGCGCGCAGTTTGGTGACCGAAGCACCAATACCCCCGGAGCCTTTAGACAGTTTAATGACATCGGCCACCGATTTGGCAATGTGTTCGATGTCATCATGAATTTCCAGCAAAAAACAGTTGCTTAAACTGGGATGCGGAGTACCGGCGGCAATGTTTGTCGAACCCCCTGCAATATATTCTAATTTGGACATTTTATGGTAAAACTTCTTCGCCCAGGCCGTCGGATTATCTTCGTTATATGATAAGCCCATGGCAACGCGCATAAAGAAATATTGCGGCGTTTCCCGCGGTTGCTGATCTTTGTCTTTCAGTGAATAGCGATTTAACAGAGTAGAAAGTCCGGCATAATGGAGCAGTTCGTCTCGCTGCAGACGTAAGGCGTGGGAAAGTTCCAGTAGGTCGAACTTTTTAACCATTTTAGCGTCGAGTATTTTGGCCTTAACGCCATTGGTAATAAAAGGGATAAACTGTTCTTGATACTTTTTCTTCAGAATCGGCCGCTGGTTATCGTATTCACCTAGTATTCTTTTGTAGACTGTCTTGAGCAACAGCCGCGCCGCCACTTTGTCATATTCGGTATCCTCTTTAATGTTTTGGGCGGCGGCATTAATAGTCGCTTGGTCCATTTCTTCGGTCGTGATGCCATCGTACAGCGTCAGGCGCGTATCAGTGGCAATCTGGGTCACCATACTGATTGGATCACCGAGGCCGGCACAGGCCCGCTCGATAGAACGATTAATACGATCGGCGTTGAATGGTTCTTTTGTACCATCGCGCTTGGTAATAGAAATCTGCATGGAAGGATGACCGTTAAAAAATAAAAAACACTTGGTGCGCCAAGTGCAGACATAAAAAAATATGAGCCTGGCGCGAGCCAATCAGGTGGGCTCTAAAAACGAGCATAATACATGAGATCGGACTTTAACCGTTGCGCGACAGTGTGGGAATTACACCCAGCTTCACCACGTAACCACCAAAATGAATTGTGACACTATAATACTACCACACTATCTAACAAAAAACTGTGGATATGTCGGCCTTCTTCGAATTTCAGACTTGATCGGCTATGAATCACACCATTCCAGATACTCTGAAAGAATATGATCTTTTCTATAAGGACAGGGGGTTGGCAATATATCGCCTCAAGCAATAAGTGGCTTGCTAGTAACCTAGTAATCTTTTAATTTTCTAACCTTGTGGTGCTCGCGGATTTTTTCCAGGGCTTTGGCTTCAATTTGCCGAATGCGCTCACGGGTAACATCGAACTCTTTACCGACCTCTTCCAGCGTATGAGTAACGCCGTCCGTTAAGCCAAAGCGCATCTCCAAGATTTTTTGCTCGCGCGGCGTTAAATCGCCAAGAATTTCCTGGACATGTCCCTGCAGCAGTTCGCGGCCGGCCGATTGCTGGGGGGTAATAGTAACTTCGTCCTCGATAAAATCTTTGAGCGTCGAATCTTCCTCGTCATCTCCTACCGACGCGTCAATCGACACAGTTTCCTGCGAGATTTTCATAATGTGCCGCACTTTTTCTACCGGCAGCTCCATTTCCGCCGCAATTTCTTCGGGCAGCGGATCGCGACCGAGGTCTTGCAGCAGCCGGCGTTGGACCTGGGTAAACTTATTGATAGTTTCTACCATGTGCACGGGAATACGGATCGTCCGCGACTGGTCGGCCAACGCCCGGGTAATCGCTTGGCGAATCCACCAGGTGCCATAGGTAGAAAACTTGTAGCCTTTGCGGTAGTCGAATTTTTCAACAGCACGAAAGAGTCCCATATTACCTTCTTGGATCAAATCCAGCAGCGAAAGATTTTTGCGGCCGGTATATTTTTTAGCGATGGAAACCACCAAGCGCAGATTGGCTTCGGCCAGACGCTTGCGCGCTTCGTTATCGCCTTGCTCAATTCGTTTGGCCAGCTCCACCTCTTCTTCCGCTTTTAATAAAGCTACTTTGCCGATTTCCCGTAAGTACATCTGGACTGAATCATCGGAGATGTTGCTAACATCTATAATATTATCGAGCGAAGTTGCTCGCTCTTTCTTTTGCGACCGATTAGGCAGCGCCGCCGGCAAATCATAACCGATTAAACTATCCTGCGGCTCTTCGATACGGATGCCTTTGTTTTCAAATTCATCATACAAAATCTCCAAGGCATCAATATGCTCTTCCACATTGGGCAGGGCATATAAGACTTCTTCTTCCGTGACGAAACCGGTTTGGGACCCCTTTCTTAATAACACCTGTATAGCTTCCGAAGCTATGACTTCCTCGGCCGTCAGCTTTTTTTGGCGGGGGGAACGAACGGCTTGGGATGGAGTGTTCTTTTTTTTGTGGCGGTGTCGCGAGCGGCTGCCGAAACTTTTTTTGCCTGATTTGTGCTTGGCCTGGCGGCGGGCAGCCGGACGGCGTGCCTGACCACGCTTAGCTTTGCTTTTCTTTTTACGTTGCTTGCCAGCCATGCTTTTATACCTTATCAATATTAACCAATTCTTCAGCCAAAGTCTGGAAACGCTCCAGGGCTTTGGTGCGGCCTTCTTCGCCGGCACGGGATAGTTCTTGCTGAAGTGTATTCAGGCGCGTCTTGAGCGAACGACGCTGAAGAGACCTTAACAACAAGCGCCCTTCATGCATCAGTGTGTGGCTGGTGGTGGCCAAATGCTCCTGCAGCCGAGTTTGGATGCCCTCCGCTAAAGGGACATTTGCCTCCGGCAAATTACTTACCACCTGTTCTGATGACATACTTAAGAACTCCGGTTGCCTGGCCGATAAACGTTGCATTGAGTTATATAACGCTTGGCAGTTGGGGTCAAGCAAAAAACTTGCTTCTAAATACGGAAAAATGTCTTGCCGTACCTTGGCATCAATAATCATTAATCCCAAGAGCAGCTGTTCCGCCGCAGCGTCCTGTGAGTGACTTGCGCGACTAGTGCCTCCACTGGCCGCAGGAGCAGCCGTAAATGGCGCAGACGAAGTTGGTAATTGATTCATCATATTTACTATGGCGCCTTCCGACACATGAAGAATATGGGCTACTTCCTGACGCATCGCGCCCTGCTCTATGGGATTATACACACGCGCAATTAGGGGTAGCAAAGCTTGTAATTGCTGTTCTTGGGTTTGGCTGGCCGGCGAATCTTTCAGTTGTCCAATGAGCACTGCTATCAGTGATTGCGGCTGGCTAAATATTTTTTGTAAATTTTCCGGCTCCTTAACAGCCAGGTCCGCTGGGTCATGACCGGCCGGCAGCACAATGGTGGCAACTTTTAAGCCGGCCGCTAGGGCAGCGGTGGTGGCCGCCACCGTGGCCTTGTAGCCGGCCGCGTCGGCATCAAAAGCGAAGTGCACTGTGTTTGTAAATCTCTTGATTTGGCTAACATGATCCTCGGTAAAAGCCGTGCCAGAGGTGGCCACAACATTAGTAATGCCTGACTGCACCAGCAATACTACATCCAGGTAGCCCTCTACTACCAAGCAAGGTCGGTGGCGCAAAAATTGTTTGGCGCGCGCTAAGTTATAAACGACACGCCGCTTTTCATAAAGAGCTGTCTCGGGTGAGTTGATGTATTTGCCTTCATTGCCGGTTTCGTGCCAGGGAACAATTCTGGCGCCAAAGGCAACGATCCGCCCTTGAATATCGGCCACGGGGAAAATAATTCTTCCGCGAAAAAGATCATACATCTTGCCGCGCGGCGAACGCCCCGCTAGCCCTGCTATTATTACTTCTTCCAGGGAAAATCCCTGCTTGCCAAGCCAGCTTTGCAATAAATCCCATTTGTCGGGTGCATACCCCAGCTGCCAGTCAGCCATCGTTTTATCTTGCACGCCTCGCTCGGTCAAATACGCGCGGGCGCGCTTGCCAGCCGGCTGATTCAGTAGTATGTGCTGGTAAAATTTAGCTGCCGCGCTCATGACGTCAAACAACCGCTGGCGGCGGCTGTTAGTGCGTGCGGTGCCAGCGGGCAGTTGAATACCAGCACGCTCGGCCAACATTTTAAGAGCGGCCGGAAAATCAACGCCCTCAATTTCTTGCACAAAAGAAAAGATGTCGCCACCTTTTTGGCACCCAAAACAATGCCAGGTGTTGCGTCCGGGACTAACAGTAAAGGAAGGTGTTTTTTCCTGATGAAAGGGGCAGAGCGCTTTCAGATTCTGCCCTGCTTGTTTGAGCACCACGTACTCCCCGATTACATCGGCTATGTTGAGACGTTCTTTAATTTGTTCTGTTTCTTGGCTCACGGGCAGTTGTTGTTAGGGTATAGGATTAGGATCACGAAGAATGAACACTTCGGCAAGGTTAGGCAGGCTGACGATTATATTCCTCAATAAACTGCCGGGGACGGCTCCACCAGCGGAACTTGGTGCGGCCTTCAAAAAAACGGGTGTAGCCCGGCAAAACTTGATTCGTCCAGGGACCAGTATAGACACTGAAGTGCAGATGAGGCAGCTTCCACCAGCCGTTCTCGGGCGTCTGCCCGCCGGCAATTACTCCGATCGGCTGACCCAACCCCACTTCGTCGCCAGCTTTAACGGTAATGTCTGTCATATGCCCGTATAAAGAAAAAAAAGCTTGGCCGGTTTCCTTGTGCTGGTGGCCAATAATAACAATGCCGCCCCAATTACGCTTGTTGGGACCTCCCAGTCGAGTTTCTGACCACACCACTTCTCCCGCGCCTATCGCTTTAACGTTCATTCCCGGTTTGGCTAAAATGTCTTCGCCCAAATGGCGGGCCCACAAAATTACTCGGCTGCGCACTCGCTGGCCAAATCTATAACCATCTTGATTATAGGAATCAACCGGCAGCTGCAAACGGGCAGGTACCGGATAACCAACCCGCGCTCCCGTCATAGAAAAGTCGCGGCCATCAAGCCCAGCAGCAGAATTATAGCCAAGGCACTTAGCAGGGCTATTTTGCCTAATTGCTTATTGTACTCATCGGGCATCTTTCCAGTGTAGAGTTAAAAGCGAAAAGTGAAAAACGCTACTGTCTGCATGCAGCGGCGGGTGACGCGAGCCGGGGCCCCCGCAAGCGCGCAAGTCACGAGCACTTGTGGGGTGAAGGCGAGCGGCAGGACCCGCGCTGCACACAAGCCAACAGATCACTATTTTTGGCAATTTGGGCAATAATGGGTGCCGCGGCCGGCTAACTTAGTTTTTTGAATCGGCGTCGAACATCTTTTGCAGAGCAATCCAGCTCGCCCGTAGACTTTCAACAAACGTACAAAATTACCTTTCTTGCCAGTGGAGTCCCGATAGTCGCTAAAAGTCGTTCCCCGATGTTTAACGGCTAAGCCCAGCACTTTGGGAATGGCTTTGTGGACTGCTCTTATTTCTTGAGTAGATAAAGACGGAATTGATCGCTGCGGCAGCAAACGAGCATGAAAGCAAATTTCATCGGCGTAAATATTACCGATACCGGCCACCAGTTGCTGGTCCAAGAGCGCCACTTTAAGAATAGTTTTTCTGGCCTGAAAGTGCTGTTGAAATTTTTGTAAAGAAAAACCGGCCTGTAGAGGCTCGGGGCCGTAGCGTGCCAGCACTGGGGCCAAGATCTTGGCATTCACCAGCTGCATATAGCCAAACTGGCGCAGGTCATTAAAGAATAATTGCGAGCCGTCGGCAAAATCAATAGTTATATGCGAATACTTGTTAGGCAGACTGGCACCGAAGGGGGGCCAAGGATGTCCGCCGGCTAATTTCTTTTTACCCTGCCGGTAAATAAGCTGGCCGGTCATTTTCAGATGCACCAGTAAATACTTATCATGCCCTTTGATGTAAAAAATCAGCAGCTTGCCCCGCCGGCCAATTTTGCTAAATTGTGCCGCGCGAATGGCTCGCACGAGCGATTGAGCCGATCCACGTATCATGGCCGGTTTCCTAACTTGAACCTTGGCAATCTTTTTTCCTACAATGCTGCGGGCCAGTCCCCGGCGAATTGTTTCTACTTCTGGTAATTCAGGCATGCATTCTACCCGAACAATATGGGCAAGTGATGACAACCGAACCACATTAAATAAAAGAAAAAGGACCCGACTTGAAATTCAAGTCTGGTCCTGTAACCAACGCAAGGTTATTTCACTTGCGACAGCTAGTTGGCCGCTGTCTGCGCCCGTTCGGCCTCACGCAATGCCTTACACTTATTGAATGTGTGCTGCTTGGCTTTATAGCGACGGCGCCGGATGGCCGCCGGTGACACGCCGCAGCAAC
>CAZUSC010000063.1:0-4710 GCA_964622915.1 uncultured Candidatus Saccharibacteria bacterium
CAAGCCACCTATTCCAAGTAGTAACCAAATTTCTCCCAACAATAACGGATAGGCAACCAAGTCCGGAGTTTGGGCTATCAAATGGGGAGAGGTATTGAATAAATGAGGCAACTTGCTAAGCAAACCCGGCGATATAGCAATCAATAGTCCGCCAGCCGCCAGCGCCAATGCCGCAATTGCCCCCGCGGCACGATGCCACAAGTAGCGGCGCATTGCTAAGCGGTAACGGATGGCCCAGGCAACCGGCAGGGGCAGAAGCACAAAAACGGCCATAAAAGCTGAAAACTGGTGGGCGGTCAGTAAAGCTAGGCCGCTCACGATAAAGGCGGCGAAATCCCACCAACGCCACTTACGCAACAAGTGCAAGCCGAGCAACAGCATAGCGAATAAGAAGAACTCGCCAACAACGTTTTGCCAATGATAGCCGGGCTCGCGCAGGTAGCGCAGCCAGCGAAAATTTGTTAGCACTAGAAACGCACCAACAATCGGCGGAATAATATGGGGATGATCGTCAAACAGCTCTTTTACTAAGGCCGCGGCCAGCCACACCACGGCCAGGCTGACTGCAATGGACAGCAAGCCTACACTTGTAAGAGGAGCGGGGGAGGCTTGCATGACGGCCGCAGTCAGGGAATGGAGTCCGGGGGTATAAAAATCGACTGGATCGCGGTTTAAATTAGCTAACGCCGAGCTGTAGTCGGGCAATGATTTGTTGACAATCATTTGCTGCGCCCAATAAATAGCTTTCTGGGCATCGCCGCTGGGAAGTCCATCGTGCAAAAAGAAGTACGGCACGCTAAAGGCCGCGTAGCCAATGATTAGCGGCGTAACAATGGCCAGTAATAGCCATCCCTGCACCACAGTGAGCGCACTTGCCAAATATGCCCGCAGCAGGATCAGGACGCTGCCGAGCACATAGATAATCAAAATCCACGTTGGTGCTACGCCAAATACTGATAACACCAAAGATCCCAGGATTGTGAGGCCCAGGCTCCAAATTAATATACGTGAGCCGCCCAGCAGTAAGTTATTCCAGCCAGACTTATTTATAAGCACAATGCCGGGAAAGAATAAAGGGAGTAACGGAACGCATACTACCAGGAGCGCCTCCCACCAATTAATGTCTGTCATAGTAATTTTTCGTATGGCTTAGACAGATTAGCCCAGCGATACTGATCGAAATGAGTCTGTAGCTCCGAGACATGCTCGGCCGGCCAAGGGCCTTTCAATAATGCTACTATTTTTTGGGCATAGTCCTGCGGGTCACCAGGTCTGGCGAAAAAAAGAGCATGAAACGCTGCCGGCACTAACAGCGGGCGGACCCCAACGTTGCTAGTGACAAGCGGCCTACCCGTGGCCGCGGCTAATAAAGTCCGGAAACTACTTTTGGCACGATTAGTGATGCTAGAATCGATCGGATCAATAAGAACGGGCGCGCGCGACAAAACATTAATCAGATCACGGTCATTAAATCGCCCCGTCCATTCCACGCTGTCGGCCAGGCCACGCTGCACAAAAGCTCGCCGCAGTTCGGCTTCGTCTTCTCCTGAACCGGCAATTATAAGCGTGGCTGGTAATTCCTGTCTCACCAGTCTTAGAATCTCCGGCAACATGTCCACGCGATGACCGGACGAGGCGGCGAGACTGCCGGCGTACAGGATTACTAAGGGACGGCGCGCAGGCGGTGTAACAGAACCAAAAGACTCCGGCGTCAATCCAGTGGGAATTAAAGTAATTGGTTTAGTGGGCGTGGCCAGTTGCTCGAAGTGGTCTGCTAAAAAAGGAGTCGCCACCACTATCTGCTTGGCCAATTTTACCGCTCGGCGTTCGGCCCAGTGAATCGCGGCGCGCTGCGTCAACGACGTTAATTTGTTGGCCGTCAGCTCAAAATCATCACTGTCTAGAATTATATTAGGTCGAGGATGAAGCCAGCGCCACATCGAGACGGCCAAGACGTTTTCGGGTAAGGATTTAACAATGATCACTGTATCCGGACTAATTTTAAACAGTAGTAAGGCCGCCCGCCAGGAATTGACGAGTACTCTTACTACCAGCCGCCACCCCCGCAGTCTTCGTTTACCAGCGGAGCCAATCGACCAGGGGTCGCGGCCGGAGCTGTGAAAAATTAATTGGGACGGCCAATCTGCCGATTCTTTTTTTCCATGCCCAATAATGTGAACTTGGTTGTGCAACGCTAGTTGTCCGGCCAACGGCAATACGCGACCGATCATTGTCGACCCTTGTCGGGTCTGCGTTGTTACAAATGCCAGCCTCATACGGCTACTTTTGAACGACGCAGCTGCCTGTTTACTTGGCGGATTAACGGCCAAATTCGCACGCCTGCTTTAATAAGAGTGCCAGCTCCCAATTTACTGCCGTCCTTTGATTCCCAAATAATCGGGAAGTTTTTAATTGAATAGCCTTGGCGCGTCGCCTTATATGCAATTTCCGTATCAAAAAGCCAGCGGTCTTCTAATAAATGGGCAAATAGTTGCCGGGCGACGGCGCGATGATAAACCTTGAAACCGCACATTGTGTCAATATTACCTAAACCAAAAAGGCTCATGTACAGGCGATTGGCCCAGCCGGACAGTTGCCGCAGGGCAGAATGGCGGCGAGTCACCGCCCCCGCCATCCAGCGATTGCCGATCCCTATTTGCGCTTCGGTGAGCGCAGCCCGCATCTTAGGCAACTCCGTAATGGCTGTCGCGCCGTCAGCGTCTATAAACACAACGGCTTCGCCCGTAGCTGCCAACACTCCGGTTTGAACAGCCTTTCCTTTACCCTGGTTTCGGGATTGTTGGATTACTTTTAAGTGGGGTAGTTTAGCCTGCCAAGACTTCGCGTGTTGATACGTGGCGTCGCTGCTGCCATCATCGACAACAATTATTTCATGCAAGGCGTTCGGTTGTTGGTGCAAATAACCAACGATGCTAGCCAAAAAAGGCGGCAGCCGATTCTCCTCATTATAGGCGGGAATTACTAAGGAAATCCTCATGGTATTCTCTTGGGTATTGTAGCAGTAAAAAGTTTATTGAGACGCTGCTTTTTTAGCACGAATTGCCTTAACTGACAAGATTTGAGATGCTATGGGCATGTTAGCGGCAATTATTATCCTGGCGATCAGCTCACTGTTCGTAAGTGGAATCTTTTTTCAGCATCGCCGCTGGAGTACCTACTTAGCGGCGGCGGGAGCCCTATGGGAAACAAGTTGGCTGCTCTTGTCATTTCTTGATCGGACGATTTTACAGAGCCTGCCTTCCAGTGCTGTTTTTTTGGGTGGCGCGATCGGTATCTTACTAATATCAAGCGCCGGCTATAAACTTTGGCGTGCACCTGCCTGGGCCGACGGACGGCTCACCGCGGAACTACCAGTTTTGCTGGTAACTGGTGTAGTGCTGTTGGCGGCAGTAGCAGTTGGACGCGCCAATGGCTGGCAGAGCGATGGCTCTTGGATAATGCATGGATTTTATAACGGCGATGTCATGACGTTCTCTACCTTAGTGGAGCGTTCTTTTTACACGGCCGGCCATGTCACGGAAAACCCGCTCGCGGCCAACGGCTCTCTTGAATATCCGTCCGTCTTGCACGGAGCGGTGGCAACCTTGATTACTGCCTTGGGCATTCAAAACACCTGGCAAACCTTTTTGTCTATTTTTGTCTATTTACAAATTCTGATCACGGTTCCGCTCCTCTATCTGCTATTCGATTTGGTTTGGCCGCCGCCATCGAAGCACGAGCCGTGGTTGGGACTTATAGATCGGCCATTTATTCATTTGATCGAAGCCGGCATTGTTCTATTTGTATTAGCATTGGCCTGGGATAACTATATTTACCCGCAAAGCCACTTCTTTTTGACTGGTTTGTTTTTGCTGCAGGCGGCTTTGCTATTGGTGGCGCTGCCGAGTAGGGGAACTAAACAACTTGTTTATTTAGTGCCAGCATTTTTGCTCGGTTTACTCTTACTAGTATCAAACGCAGTCACTGGCACAGCGGCCGTTGGGCTCTTAGCCGCATTTCAGCTACTGCGGGCGGGAGATCGTCGGCAGCCGGCAGTCCAGCGACTGCTCTTTGCGGGCGGAATTGTCGCTTTGGCAGTCATCTTTCTACTGCTTGCTTCCGGTGATGCTTCTTTAGGATGGCCACAGTTCTCTTATTCCGCGGCGGCAGACTTATTGCGACTGGGAGTCATTATCGTTGCGCTGATTGTGGCCATGGTGCTGCAACGTAACCAACAATCATTTCTCGCCTTAGCAGTAAGTGTTTGCTTCGGGTTGGGGTTAATAACTTTTTTCTTCTCCACCCGCGATATCGTAGTCGCCAATTCATCCCGCTTTTTCTATCACGGGCTATTGATTGGTTTTCCTTTCTTATTACCACCGCTTATTCAGTTGTATTACTGGCTAAGACGGGAGCTGTTGTTTACTAGCCGCAGTTTAGTTGAAAACCTGACGGGCTGGCTGTTAGTGGTTACCGCTTTAATTATTATACTGCTGCCGGCGGCGCTAAGCGTGGCCAGCGCTCATGACAACTTGCAGCGCCAAGATACGACAATCATTTCTCCCGCCCAGTTCGAGGCTTTGTACTGGCTAGAAGCCAATACCGAGCCTGCTGCCGTTATTGCCGCTGATCCTAATCCGCCATGGGCAATTCCTTTCTTCACCGGTCGCGCGATTCTGCGGCAAAATGATTATTGGCTTTCACCACAAG
>CAZUSC010000064.1:0-3793 GCA_964622915.1 uncultured Candidatus Saccharibacteria bacterium
CTCAAGGGTCGAACAGGACAGCCGGGACAGAAAATCCAATTTCCATCCCCTGTTCATATTTCCAATGTGACCTTGATTTCTCCCAAGTCCGGGGCTTCCGGTCGAGTGGGATATAAACGGATTGAAAAAGACGGACACACAACGAAGATTCGTGTTCTTCGATTAAAAGGAAAGACGGAGGACATTGAATAATCCTATGGCCATGAAAGAGTTTTACAAAAACGAAGTGGTTCCGAAACTGAAGCAAGAATTCGGATTGAAAAACATCCATGCTGTTCCGAACATTCGATGTATCATTTTGAATGTTGGTTTGGGATCGGGACTGAAAGATGCCAGATTTTTAGAAACGGTGGAAAAGACTTTCATTCGTATTTCCGGTCAACGACCGGTAAAAACAAAAGCGCGAAAATCTATTTCGACATTCAAGATTCGTGCCGGAATGGTGGTTGGAATGAAAGTGACATTGCGCGGAAAACGAATGTGGGATTTTTTGGAAAAATTATTTCGCGTTTCGCTTCCGCGCGTCCGAGATTTTCGCGGACTGCCGACACGCAGCCTGGATGGCCAGGGGAACTTAAGCGTCGGAGTAACAGAGCAGCTCGCCTTTCCAGAAATTCAGGCTGATCAAACAGACATCATCTTTGGCGTGGAGGCAACGTTTGTTACCTCCGCTCGCGATAACGCCCAGGCGGAGTCAATGTTTCGGGCGCTGGGATTTCCTTTGAGTGATGAAGTTGAAGAAGCTTTGCCAGTGGCTAGGCGGGCGGCCCGTGTTGCCAAGAAGGAAGCTCGCGCCACCAAGTAATTTGCCATAATGCTACTTTTCTAGTACTATCTACCTCTACAAAACAATTCCATGCCCAGTAACAACAACTTCATAATTAGCTCGCTCGGCAACTAGTTTTGGTAAACCTATGATAATCAATAACAGACAATCTTTATCTTTAATCGACAATATCTCCGCTCGCTAAGGCGTTGCCGGATGAAGTTTTGTTACTGGGTATGGCCAAAAAATCCTCAATTGCCAAGAGTAAGAAAAAACCCAAGTTTAGCACACGGATTAATCGTTTATGCCAGTTGTGCGGACGGCCGCGCGGCTATTTGGGTGATTTTGGTTTGTGTCGCATTTGTTTTCGTGAACACGCCGAGCAGGGGCATATTCCCGGTGTTCGCAAGTCCTCTTGGTAAGTAGCAAGTAGCAAGTATTAAGTATCAAGTATTAAGTAGCAAGTATTAAGTATTATGTATACGACATCAATTCAACAGAATAAAGCCAAGCAACAGGTATTTATCGATATCGGTTTTAGTGGTGGTTTTGACGCCGTCGTCGCTCGATACTTTATACCTGCTACCTAATACTTACTACCTGCTACCTAATACTTTCTACCTAAAAATCTATGGGACGAAACACAGATCCAAGAATATTGAGAATCAGCAGCATCCTGCGGACGTGGGATGGTAAATGGTTTTCCGATCAAGTCGGCGATTTCCGGCATAAGTTAATAGACGACCTAAAGGTGCGCCGCTATTTAGATAAAGCGCTGCGTACGGCCTCAATTTCCAGCGTGGAAATTGTTCGCCAGCCGCAAGAAATTGTTCTGACAATTCATACTTCACGGCCGGCGGTGGTAATTGGCCGCGGTGGTTCGGGCATAGAAAAGATTCAGAAGGATTTAAAGTTAATCATTGGTCCCAAACAAAGAGTGCGTATCAATGTCCAAGAAATTCGTAATCCAGATACAGACGCGGTAGCGGTGGCCACCCAAGTAGTGGACCAGCTCGAGCGACGTATGCCCTTTCGCCGTGTGCTCAAACAAACCGTCCAGCGTTCAATCCAAGCCGGCGCCAAAGGCGTCCGGGTGGCCATGGCCGGGCGATTAAACGGCGCCGAGATTTCACGGACAGAATGGTTGGCCGACGGCAATGTACCGCTGCACACATTCCGGGCCGACGTTTCTTATGCCAAGCGCACGGCATTTACTACTTATGGCACGATAGGCGTTAAAGTTTGGATTAACCGCGGCGAGCTGGTGGTCGACCAAGAAGAAGAAAAACCGGGCGAAACTGCTTACAAGGAAAAAGCTATCAAAGCTTCCCAGCGCCGCTCCCTATCAGAAAAGGTCAGCGCCAAAGTGACTAAAAAGGCCAAGGGCTCGGCCGTGGTTAAAAAGAAATAAATGCTATGTTAATGCCGCGCAAAGTAAAGCATCGGAAACAGCAGCACGGTTCGGTGCGTGGGGCAGCCAAAGGCGCTCTGACGGTGGATTTTGGCCAGTTTGGTTTGAAAGCTTTGGAGAGCCGCTGGGTAACCGCTCGCCAGATTGAAGCAGCCCGCCGCGCCATTACCCGCTATGCCAATCGCAGCGGGAAAGTTTGGATTCGAATATTTCCCGATAAGCCGATTACCAAAAAGGGCCAAGAAGTTCCGATGGGTAAAGGCAAGGGAGCAGTTGACCATTTCGTTGCCGTGGTTAAACGGGGCCGAATAATATTCGAAATTGACGGCGTGGACGAAGGAGTGGCACGCGAAGCCCTGCGGCTGGCCGCTCACAAATTGCCAGTCAAGACGGCATTTATTAGACGGGGAGAATGAGTAAGTAGCAAGTATCAAGTATCAAGTATTAAGTAGCAAGTATTAAGTATTATGTATACGACATCAATTCAACGGAATAAAGCCAAGCAACAGGTATTTATCGATATCGGTTTTAGTGGTGGTTTTGACGCCGTCGTCGCTCGATACTTTATACCTACTACTTAATACCTTCTACTGAACACCTATGAAAATGTCTGAACTGAAACAATTGTCGTCTACGGAGTTATCTGCTCGTCTGTTTGCTTGCCGACAGGAATATTATAGCTATCAAGAAGAAGTTCTGGCTGGCAAGGAAAAAAATTACCGGAAGTTAGGCTTGTTGCGTCGGGATATTGCCCGCTTGCAAACAGCCCTGCGGGACGCTAGGGTGTCCAATTAATATTGCCAAGTGTGAAGTTTTTTTGTATAATGCTCGCTTATGACAACCCAAGATAACCAAGAAAAAAAGCCAGCACCTCGCCGCCGTTTGGCTGGCGTCGTGGTAAGCCGCTCCGGTGCCAAAACCATAGCAGTGGAGGTTGTCCGCGAAGTCCGGCATCCTGTTTATAACAAAAAAAGCAAATGGACCAAGCGCTATCTCGCTCATGACGAACGCGAGGAAGCCGCGGTTGGCCAATCAGTTACCATCGAAGAGTCGCGGCCAATTTCTCGTCGGAAGCGTTGGGTTCTGGTCCGCGAGAAAATCAATACTAAGAATACGGCTGCGGCGGCACCCTAATTTTGACCTTTGACTTTAAGTTATCATGATTCAATCAGAAACAATCTTAAATGTCGCCGATAATTCAGGCGGGAAAACCCTGAAGGTCATTCGCGTTTTGGGCAACACTGGCCGCCGTTATGCTTACTTGGGCGATATCATAGTAGCCTCGGTGACGATTGCCGAGCCGCGCGCGACAATCAAAAAGGGCGAAGTGGTCCGGGCGGTGATTGTCCGTACGCGCAAAGAACGGAAACGCGCTGACGGATCGGCCATTCGCTTTGATGATAACGCTGCTGTCATTGTCCAAAAGGAATCGCAAGAGCCTGTGGGCACGCGTGTCTTTGGACCGATTGCCCGGGAAATTCGAAACCGGGGGTTTAAGAAAATTGTTTCTCTAGCACCAGAAGTCTGGTAGTCAAGTAACAAGTATAAAGTAGTAAGTATCAAGTATCAAGTATTAAGTATCAAGTATTAAGTATCAAGTATTAAGTAGCAAGTAT
>CAZUSC010000065.1:0-2633 GCA_964622915.1 uncultured Candidatus Saccharibacteria bacterium
CCAAATGAATGAACGTCTTAATGCCAAACTGGAGCAGGCTGAAGCACGACAAGCCGGAAAAATTAGAACGGAGTTTAAGAACAGTCTGCAAAGATGGTACGGAGGGCTGGAACGGCAGCTTCCTAAACAATTGGACATGCAGAAGATTTACGATCGGTACCAAAAGGCTTTATCCGAGCGCGGACGCTATGACTATGAAGACATGATTATTATGGCGGTGAAGGCATGGCAAAAAAATAAGGATTTGCTGGCAGAGTATCAGGAGCAATTTCAGTACATATTAGTGGATGAATATCAAGATACCAACGGCGCCCAGAACAAGGTGGTTGAACTGCTAGGGAGTTTTGATCAGCAGCCAAATTTATTCGTGGTCGGTGATGATAAGCAGTCTATCTATCGTTTCCAAGGCGCCTCTCTAAACAACATGCTGGCCTTTTACCACCGGTATCAAGCTGGCGTTAAAATAATCTCTTTAGCCGACAATTATCGCAGTCAACCAACCATCTTATCGGCCGCTGCTTCGCTGATTAGCCATAACCAGGAATCATTAACCAAATATATCCCGGCGCTGTCGGCTGACTTACATCCCCGGGCTGGCTGGCCAGCGCAACCAATTACTTTGTATGAAACATCTTCGAGCGAGACAGAAGACTGGCTGGTAAGTGGGCAGGTCGAAGAGTTGGTTAATCAGGGAGTGGATCCGGCAAGTATAGCGGTGCTTTTTCGCTATAATCGGGACGGTCAGGAGCTGTTGCGTCTTATGCAGACCCGTAACATTCCCACTAGGCTCGAGGCGGGCGATAATATCTTGAATGATATTTCGGTTAATCAGTTGTTGACTATATTACGCTATCTGCAAGATGAGCAGCGTGATTACCTATTAGCAGACATTTTGCATTACGAGTGGTGGCAGCTCGACCCCTTAGACGTTCACAAGACTATATATTACGCGGGCCGCCATCGCTTAGGTTTAGCGGAAGTGTTGGGCGACGTAAGTATTTTGAAAAAAACCGGCGTAAAAAATCCGGACGCTCTGCCTAAAGTAATGGTGCATCTGGCAACGTGGCGGCAAGCCGCCCACAATACAACTTTAGTCAATCTTTTGCATCACATTGTCCACGATTCTGGTTGGATTAATTACCTGTTTTACGTTCCCGAGGGAGCTGCCGTTTTAAAAAAAATCACCACGCTCTTCGACTATGCTAAGAACATGAATCAAGTAAACCCTCGGATCACACTAAGGCAGTTTATGAACGATGTTGCTCTTTTATATGAGCATGACATACCACTGACTGTACAGCCGTGGCACTTGGCCGATAAGGCGGTGCGCCTGCTGACGGCACATAAGGCGAAGGGACTAGAGTTTGATTATGTTTTTATTACCAGGCTCAATGATAAGCACTGGGGCAATAATCCCGAGCCGAATAAGGTTCGTCTTCCTCATGGCTTGGTAAAGTTAGATATGGTGGTCTCGCAAGCTAATAACGAAGATGAGCGGCGCCTTTTTTATACAGCGGTGACACGGGCCAAAAAAAATTTATTTTTAAGTAGATCTAATCACCAAGAGAACGGCCGACCCACTGTCCCCTCAATATTCATTCAGGAGATACCGCCGCAACTGCTCTGGCGACAAAATTACCGGGAAACCGAGGAGAAGGTAACCCAGCGTTTAGCAAAGGCAACGGCCGTTAGTAAGACAGCCGACAATAAAATAGGGGAATGGATCCAGGAGCTTCTTCGTAACTACGCCTTAAGCGTAACGCATCTTAATAACTATTTGGAGTGTCCGCGCAAGTTTTATTTAAAAAACATCTTGCAGGTTCCTTCAGCCCGCACTGTCCAGCAAGCTTTTGGCACAGCCGTTCACGGCGCCCTCAGTGTTTTCTTTACTGAATTACGTAAAGCAGGACAGGCACCTAGCGATCGAGTTTTGTTGCGGACATTCGAGGGATACCTACAGCGCGAAGTGCTTACTGCTACCGAATTCAAAGACGCCTTAGCCCAAGGCCGAGCGCAACTCAAGGCTTATTATGATTTTTATCAAGACCAATTTTCTAACCACAATCTGACTGAATATAATTTTAAGCGCTACGGCGTGCACGTGGCTGGCATTCCCATCACAGGAAAGCTTGATAAAATTGAACTGGTGCCGGCCGAGGACGCTATTGGTGCTACTTGGCCACCAGGAGCAGCCGTGAAGGTGGTGGATTATAAAACTGGTAATCCCGAGCGGGGACTCAAAAAATTAAAACCGGACGGAGATTATTTCCGCCAGTTAGTTTTCTATCAGCTGCTGTGCGATAACTCGCCCCAGTTTCCCTACAAGATGGTCAGCGGCGAGATTGATTTTATTAAACCAAGCGATAAAAAAGGGTTTATTAAAAAAACAATTGCCATTCGGGGGGCGGACAAAAAAGAACTGACCAACACCATCAAGCGAGTTTGGCAAGATATCCACGAGCTAAAATTCCTTGATCCTGACTTGGCCTGCGGCCAGTGCGAAATTTGCCTGCGCGAAAGTAGCAAGTAGCAAGTATTATGTAGACAGTATCGCGCCTTGTTTCAACCACTTAATACTTCATACTTACTACTTTCTACTTCGCCATGTGTTGGCGCGAATATTCCCAGCTGGC
>CAZUSC010000066.1:0-5937 GCA_964622915.1 uncultured Candidatus Saccharibacteria bacterium
GCCAAGTATATGTGGTCCGCAGTCGGACTGTCGGTAATTCTTAGCCTAACGAGTGGCTTTGCCACTTATTCTTTCCTGCCGGTTTTCTCCCTAGTATTTGCCAGTCAGGGCACGGCCCTGTCCGCACCGATGAGCGACCCATCTCCAGAGTCGCCAGCCGCCTTTCCCTGGCAACAATGGACAGGGCAACTAGCAGCAGCTGCCAATAATTGGCTGATCAAGGTGGCTGGCACGGGCTCGATAATGAACCAGCTCTGGCGCTTGGTGGCTTTTATTTCCTTATTAACTTTTGTTAGTACCGCCTTGTCATTACTAGTGGATTACTTATTCATTCGAGTCCAGGCTGCTGGTGTCCGGAAACTGCGTAAAGTAGTTTTTGCTCACTTATGTGCGCTCCCGATGGCGTATTATAACCAAGCCAGAGTGGGATATTTGGTAGCGCGAGTCGAGAACGATATCGGCGGGACGATATCTCTGGTGGCGCGCAGCCTATCCGACATTATTTTACACAGTATTATGGCCTTGACTCTGCTGGCCCTGCTCCTATTGGTAAATTACCAATTAGCAATAATCTTATTGCCAATTTTAGCGGTGACTGGCGTGGTGACTGCGGGCATCGGTAAATGGATTAACAAGACGCGAAAAAGGATTTTAGAGCTTCACAGTAACACGGTTGCCCACCTGCAGGAATTTCTATCGGCTATCCGTATTGTCCGGGCCTTGGTAGCCGAAAAGTATGAGCAGTATCGCTGGAAGCAATATGTTGACCGCGGGTATCGGCTCGAAATCATTGGCAGCCTCAACAAAATTCTCCCGTCGCGCCTGACAGAATTATTTGTTGTTCTCCTGTCATCAGCGATCACGCTGGCTGGCGGCTGGATGATCAGCCAGCAAAAAGTTACCGTTGCTCAATTTTTGGTTTTTTTTCTGTTGCTAGTTCGTTTTCAGCGCCCGGTGAGCGGGTTGGTGCATGCTTGGTGGCATGTTCAGAATGGTTTGGCATTTGCGGAGCGCGTCTTTGCTTTACTATCTGAACCAGTTGAGCCAGCCGACAGCCAAGTGGCTGTTCCCAAGGCACCCCTCAAGCTATCTTTTGAAAAAGTTTCTTTTCAATATGATGAAGCAGCTTTTGTGTTACGGGATGTCAGCTTTGATTTGTCGGCTGGGAAATTAGTGGCCCTGGTAGGCCCAAGCGGCGCCGGCAAATCCTCGATAGTAGATCTGCTGCTTAGATTTTATGATCCGACCAGCGGCCGCATTACTCTCAATGGCATTGATGTTAAGCAAATGTCTTTGCATCAGTATCGGTCGCTGTTTGGTGTCGTAACGCAGGATACATTTCTTTTCAATGACACTGTCCGCAACAATATTCTCTATGCTGTCCCGGGCCAGGTGACGGATGATGCTCTGGTGGCGGCGGCCAGGGCTGCTCATGCCTCTGATTTTATTGCCAACTTGCCTAATGGCTTTGATACGGTTGTCGGCGAACGGGGCGTGCGTTTGTCGGGTGGCCAGCGCCAGCGCCTTGCCTTGGCCAGGGCGATTGTCCGGAATCCAGCAATACTGATACTTGATGAAGCCACCAGCGCTCTTGATTCCGAATCCGAACGCCAGGTGCAGCTGGCGATCGACGAGCTTATTCAAAATCGCACCACACTGGTTATCGCCCATCGTCTGTCGACCGTTAAGCGAGCGGACCTAATATTGATATTAAGTGAGGGTCGGGTGGTGCAATCGGGCACCCACCAGGAATTATCAGCCCAAGACGGCCTCTATCGTCATCTTTGGAGCCTGCAGACGGCCTCTCTAGTGTCTGGTTAAGTTTATGATAGTATCCTCGTATGGCTAACAAGTCAGTCGCAACCCTTATCTTGAATCGGAACTTGCCGGCAGTTTCTGATAAGCTGGTGGAACATCTGCGCCGCTATAATGACGGTATGGCCGATTATTACGTGATCGAAAGCGGGTCAGATGCCGATAAACTTTCGCGCTATTGCAGTTTCTGGGCCAACTGGCCGGAAGCGCTGGCCAAGGGTTTGCACTATCCCAGAGGCTTTAATTATGGACTGCAAGAAGTGGACCGCACCGGCAAAAGATACGACTATTACTTTTTTGTCACGGGCGATTCACAGTTTCCAGAGGCACCGACCATCAAGATCTTAGTAGAAATCATGAAGCAATACCCAAAAATTGGCATCTTGTCGCCACTGTCGACCGATTGGGGAGAAGTTAAGTACTTTAATGATGGCAGTGACGTGAAATGCGTCTGGTTAATACCGCATGTCGGTTGGCTGATGCGGCGCGATTTGCTCGATGCAATCGTTGCCAAGGATAACCCGTCTTACATGAATTATTTTTACGATGGAACAAATTTTCGTGGCTATGACGCCGATACGGAAATTATTATCAGGGGATACCAGCATGACTATGCGACGGCGGTAACTTCCCGTGCCAAGTTTAGAGAGGATTTGGATTTGACAGACAAGAATGCGGACGTGATGAAGACGGAGCGCAAGCTGTTACATCAACGTCTGATGTATGAAGAAGGATTGGCCTGGATGCGCAAAAAGTATGGTTTTAGAAGCAAATTGGAAATGCGCGATTGGGCGGTGCGGGAATATAAAGATTTTCTCCAGCGCAATCCAAAATATGAAGAGTTATCTATCAGAGTTAGAGCTCGTTAATTGCTATGTCGAATAAGATAACAGCCGCCATCATATTAAATCGCAATTTGCCACAACTGGCTGATGAGCTGGGTGAGTGGACCATGGCCAATCATGGCGATCAAGCCGATCTTTACGTCGTTGAGAACGGCAGTGACCGGGAGAATTATTCCCGCTACGCCAATATTATCTTTAGCGAATCCTTTGGCCCAGCCCGCGGCATCAACGAAGCGCT
Organism: uncultured Candidatus Saccharibacteria bacterium; assembly: GCA_964622915.1. GTDB lineage: Bacteria > Patescibacteriota > Andersenbacteria > UBA10190 > UBA10190 > CAZUSC01. Next base: position 2,899 of record CAZUSC010000066.1, read on the forward strand.
AGTGAGGCTTCTGCCAAAATCCTACGAATACTTTTGGGTGAGCTTTAATGACGCTCGTTTTAAGAGCCAGTCTTTTTTACAGCGCGCACTGGCGGCGATGACCCAGTGGCCAGAAATCGGTATTTTTACCGGCTATTGGCCAGGCAATATGAAAGTTATGGGGCGCTGGCATTCATTGGAACTGGTAAGTTTTTTTGATCCGCTTAGCTTCGTTGTCTCCCGATCAGCGTTGGAAGTTTGCCAAGACTATACGGCATTACCTCTTACACCTCTTTGGGATTCATCAAATTTTTCCAATCATTACAATATTCTGGGGACGGCCTTAGCTCTTTATAGTGCTGGTCTATGCATCGTGGCTGACTTGCAGCACCAAATATACGAATTACCGGAACCGGCTGACAGCAACTCGCAGCTGGCACGTGGCTTTGACAGTCAAACTTGGAAGAGCGTAATCGGGCCAAAGACGACTCAAGATTGGTTTCGGCGCGCTTGGCCCCAATATAAAGGCGATTTTAAGACGGTGCGCGGGCGGGTGATTCGAGATATTGAGAAAGTGGCTGACCAGACCATTGCCGGAGTTCACACATCTGCTAGCCAAGGAATAACTCATGTCTTAACCAGGTTAAAAGCCAAGATCCTATGATTTTCGATGAGTTGGAACAAATTATTGCTAATTATCCGCAAGCAGCGGTCAAGGATGAGCGTTTTATTACGGCGCATTACTATGTTGAGGCGACATACGATATTGCTAAGGCGGCCGCTAAAGTAGCTTCGCATCAATCAACGGCTGCCAGCGTCTGGAGCGAGCAGACTTTACTGGACAGGTGTTCTGCCAAAGTCAGCCAGGTTCAATATTTAGACAGTAATACTAAGGGACTAGTGGCAATTTCCTTTCCGGTAGAAATGTTTGGCCAGCCCGTCTATTCGGGTGATATTCTGCATATAGTCAGCGGCGCGGTTCAGCACGATGAATCGGAGCATCGGATGTTTTATTTGCGAGATCTGGAGCTACCGGAATCAATTGTCAGCCAGTTCCCCGGGCCTCGGTACGGAGCGGCTTTGCTTGATAGCATAGCCAAGCCGGTCATTGGTACGATTATTAAACCTTGCACCGGAATCGATTTGGATGACTATCAGCGCATAGTCAGCAAATTGGTAAGTTTTGACGAATTGAAGTTCATCAAGGAAGACGAAAATCTTTTTCCGCATTTTATTCATTGTCCACTGTCCGCCAGAGTGAAGATAGCAGCCAAAGTTATTAAACAGTCAGGCCGACAATTGATATTTGCTCCGCACGTTAGCAGTAATCCGCGCGATTTTTTCAAAAACCTTGAGCTGGTTGCCCAAGCTGGTCTGCCGGCAGTCATGTTTAGTGAGACATACTATGGCGGCCTGTTTCGCGCCGCTCGTGATTATATTAAGGAGAAAGGCCTAAACTTAGCGATCTATGCTCATAATGGGGGCATTTGTGTTAAAACTTCCCACATTAACCGTCTGGTCCTTGATCGTCTGGCGCGTTTAGATGGAGCCGATTGGCGCCAAACGGCTCCGACAGGCGAGACTTGTTACTTGCGGCCGCTGGCCTGGCAGCGGGATGCCGACGAAGACGTTCTGACTAATAACCAAGACAAAAAGAAGGCAACAATTTGCGTGCGCGCGGGAGGGCTGGATCAAGGTAACTTATTACAGAATCTTTATGAATGCGCCGATGAATTAAGCAATTATATGTTTTTAATGGGATCGGCCATTAATTCCATCAAGAATGCCGCCGGACAATATGATCCAGCAATTGGCATCAGGGCTATTCGGAGTCTGTTGGAGTTATATGAACGCCGGGTTAAAGTCGGCAGTGTTGCAGAGCTATACAAATTGGCGCGTGCTGAAGGAATGGGCGATTTGGCTACCTGCTTGTCACAAAGGTACGATCGTATAAAGTTGCCAGCAGTTTCATCATAATATTCCTCTATGCAGATTGTTGTACCGGCAGCGGGGAGGGGATCACGTTTTCTCAAGCTGGGCTATAAAGACCCCAAGCCCTTAATTGAGGTTTTTGGCAAACCGGTGATTCGCTGGTCGACTGATGGCCTGCGCGGTCTCGATAATGCTCATTTTATTTTTTTAGTGTTGCAGGAGCATATTGACCAATTTAGGCTCGATCAGCGTTTACGGGATCTTTATGGCAATTGCACAATTGTTCCAGTAATGGGAGTGACCGAAGGAGCCGCCGCCACGGTCTTGTTGGCCAAGCCTTGGTTAGAGCCAAAAGACGAGTTACTTATCGTCAATTGTGACAACCTGTTTTCGGTAGATTTTAAGCACGTAAGAACCAGACTAAATTCGGATGATGCGGGGGTTATTTTTTACTTTGCTTCCGACTATGATCGCTGGAGCTATGTTCAAGTCAATAATGAGGGTTTGGCGGTACGGGTAGCCGAAAAAGAAGTGATTTCAGACAAAGCCACTGTTGGTTGTTATTACTTCCGGCGCGCCGAATTGTTTGTCGAGGCGGCCGAGTTCATGATTGCCAATAATTTGCGCACCAAAGGAGAATTTTATGTGTCACCTGTCTACAATATTTTGATTCAGAAAGGAAAAAAGATTAAAGTCATGCCGGTTGATTTTCATTTCAGTCTTGGCACTCCGGAAGAACTTGGGCAGTTCAAGGAAATTTTTTCTCCCATTCACGTTCGCCAAATGGCATCATAATTAATATATGATTCGGCACATAATTTTTGATCTTGACGGGGTACTGGTTGATGCGCGAGAGCTTCATTACGAAGCAATGAATCGCGCTTTAGATAAGCATGGGTATGTTATCGAGCGAGATGAACATCTGGCGGTTTATGACGGACTGCCCACGCGCCGAAAGTTGCAATTATTGACAGAGCGCAGGGGACTGCCAATGGAATTATATGATGAAATATGGCGGGAAAAGCAGCGGCAAACGCTCGCAGTCATCAAAGAAAAATTCCAACCGGAAGACCACTTAACTCAAATGATTGATCAGTTACGCGACGAGGGTTATACAATCTCGGTTTG